>CAYSZA010000063.1:0-12318 GCA_964435275.1 uncultured Methanosarcinales archaeon
GTTTTGATGGCTTTCCTGAATGGGCAAAGAAAACCCTTAACTCTCACAGGCATGACCAAAGAAGTCATATCTTTACACTGGATGAACTGGAAACAGGAAGGACATACGATCCCCTCTGGAACGCAAGCCAGATAGAACTCCTCAGAAGAGGAAAAATGCACAGCTATATGCGGATGTATTGGGCAAAGAAACTTCTCGAATGGAGCGAATCGCCCGAAAAAGCCCTTGAGACTGCAATCTATCTGAATGATAAATACGAAATGGATGGAAGAGACCCGAATGGGTATACTGGGATCGCCTGGAGCATTGGAGGAGTTCATGACCGACCCTGGAAGGAAAGGGAAATTTTTGGAAAAGTCAGATACATGAGCTACGAGGGCAGTAAAAGAAAGTTCGACGTTAAATCGTATATTGAAAAATATTCGGGTCAGTAGAAATCTTCAATTTTATACATGCAAATTATAAAATTTATTTGCCATGTCCTTTATTGGGATTTTAATTTTTATCGGTATGTATACAAGCTTATTAAAGCTTAAATTTGCATTTTTTCCGGATGATTAAAGTGTTTCGCCTGCTTCCAAAAACAGAGCTTAAAGTGAACCTATTTCTTTAGATGGACTGGCCTTCAAACCTGCCAATCAGCAGATAAACATAATTCGCATTGAAGCATTAAGTTAATATTTATCTTAATGTTTTTATTTTTACTAAAGGAATTTACACGGTGTACAGGCATGAATCAGCATTACTTTTCTTTGGATAATTATTACAAGTATCTTATAGGTCTTGACGGCATCATACTTACTTTCTTAATAATAAAGAGCTATCCGGTTGTCGTTAATTTAGCAACAAAGGCTAGCTTTCTTATCATGTTAGTAGGAACATTTTGTGTGTTAATTGATAATTGGAATCGAAAATCAATAGCTTATAGATTATACGTTGAGCTATATGAAAACGAATATCAGGCTAATTCTGACTATAAAGCTGGTAAAGTATTTGTAAACTTAATTTTTTATGTAGTCTCTATATATTTAGTATCTGGCTTATTTAGTGCTCTCTGACACTGACCAGTGGGCTTGCATGAAGGGATTACTACAGAGTTAGGAAAGTTGTATTTCTCTGAGGAATTGAGTTTAAAAAATTAAAATTGATAATACAGGTTAGAGTCTTTAAGTCTTTAAGCCTTTAAGGCTCTAGCATAAAAGATATTTTTAGGCAATTGCACCAATTAAGCTGAGATCTCAAAACCTTTCCTGTGAGATAAAACCTTGAGTTGAAAGAATTGAGATTGTTTGTTGGATCTAACAAAGTGAACTATCCGTAGCTAAAGCAGTTGGCTTCCTACTTTATTCTGTTTTTTATATTAGTCACATATAAATACAAGTACATCCAATTTTAATATTGGGTTTTTTATATTTTTACCTATTATGAAAAATAGAAAAATAAAGCAAAAAGGGAGTGGTATATAATGGCGGTAAGAAATCCAGTGGACTTGATTGCACTTATACTTGTTATAGTAGGCGGATTAAATTGGGGGCTTGTAGGGCTCTTAGATTTCAACCTTGTAGATGCTATCTTCGGGGTAGGAAGTACTCTTTCAAGAATTATCTATATACTTGTTGGGCTTGCAGCGCTTTATACGATTTATTACGCTACAAGAGCCGATACATATCATGCTCGTGAGACCACGGTACATCACTAAGTAAAAAGATTGAAAAAGCCCTTTCCAATGTAATATTGTGAAAGGGGCCTTAACCAGCTGTATTTTTTTTTCAGAAGGCTGGATCTAAAATTAAGATAAGGTTATTTTTATTCTCTATAGAAGTTTTATTCTTATTTCTTTTATCTTATTTTTACCCAATTTCTCGATTATGACTAAATATTAGATTTTACAGATATTAGCAATCTCGATACCTGTAGTTCTCGATACGTGCAATTTATCGATATTCGTTTTTATAACGTGTTTTCATTTAACTTCTCTTTCAGAATCTTCAATTCAGAAAGCACTTTTTCGGCATGTCCTGTGGCTTTAACATTATCCCATACTCTTACGATTTCTCTTTCAGGATCTATGAGAAAGGTTGTCCTGACCGCACTTGTGACTTCTCTACCTCTGAAATGCTTTGGGTGAAGCACATCATATATTCTGTGGACATTTGCTTGTTCGTCTGAAAGTAGCTTTATTTTAAGTTCTTTTTTCTCGATAAATCGTCGGTGGGATTCGATGCTGTCCCTGCTAACCCCGATAACCACTGCATCTTCAGCCTCAAAATCCTTTCTCAAACAACTGAAATTCTTTGCCTCAAGACTGCATCCAGGCGTGTTATCTCGCGGATAAAAATAAAGGATTACCCATTTTCCTCTGAAGCCGTCGAGGCACGTCTGATTCCCTTCCTGGTCGGGCAGGCAAAAATCAGGAGCTAATTGCCCTGATTTCAATGAAGTTTTCACCATATTTTTTCCCCTGAAATTAATGCTGTATTGGTGCGGTACTTAATCTGTTCAAAAATTAGTTTTGGCAACTTTTAAAAATCGCTTTAAAATCAATTACTTAATAATTATTTAAAAATTATAAACTTATTCATATCTTCTAAACTATATTCAATAGTTATTATTTTTCGGCTTTAAATTTATTTTTTCCGTTTCCAGGGTAACAATGCAGCTTCAAATGCCAAAATTGGCCCGATAAACAATCCTGCCCAGAGTAAAAGCCCGGCTATTCCCAAGCCAGAGAAATAAAGCCTTTTTCTTGCTGATCCTGTGCCGTAACCTTCATCTTTGAGACTTAAGGCAACTGCAGCAACTCCAAGTCCCAGGCTGGCTAAGATTAGAACTAGAGTAATAAAAATTTCCGGGGAATATGAACTTTTACTTAACGAAATCAACATCTGGAAAATGTATGATATTCCTGTGCCCAGAAAGAAGAGGCCTGCAAGTATCCCTGAGATGCGTGCAGGGTTGAACCCGGCTACCGTTTCCCTTTTGAAGAAGATTGCCAGAAGTCCGACCGTAAGAGTTAGAGCAAGTGGAGCAAAGATCAAAAGCAGGCTCTGGCCCTCCCAGCGATAAATCCTTATCTGGTTCAGGGGTATTGATATCCATTCCTTCAAGGTGAAAGTTTCTCTGTATCCAATGACTATCCCATAGTTTCCTTCTCCCGTGATTTTTCTTTCCTGAATGCCTTCTTCCCGTATTGCATCTTCTCCCTCTATCGCACCTGCTTCGTATACTGGACCTACTGCCGTATAATATGTTCCGCTTTCCGGGGCCTCCATATCGAGGTGAACAAGCGAGTAGAAAGCGCTTGGAGTAAATCCTTCGTATACGGGACTCTCAGGCAGGTCATAGGAAAGTACTCTCGCCCCATATCCTTCGGGCACTTCAAGCATCTCGGGAATTTTTCCCTCATCCCCAAGCCCAGGTCCAACCAGAATCAGGCTAGGGGTAAAACCCTGGTTTCCCTGTTCAACAGGAACAGTGAGCCCGAGTACAATTTTTTCTCCTTTTTCTATTTTAAAACTGTAATACCTGAGGTCTTCGAAAGCAAGCTGTCCGTAAAACACCCTTGATTTCGAAGGGTCTTCAACCTGGATTGCCGTCTCGGGACTTTTGCCCTCCCCTCCGAAAACAGGCACATGGGCAAGTGCAGGAGTGAGAATAAAGTATATGGCAGTCAGAAGAAACAGAAAAAAGCCAGAACGCTGGAATACCCAAGGTTTCATGGTCTATGTTTTCTCAGGTAGTATGTAAATATGTATAAGAACAAAGAATCAGACACAGAATATGGGACTTAATTTTTGCTTTAAGTGAGCCTTCTCCCTCCAAAAACCCTTTCTTAAATGGCGCCTAATTTCTATTATGAGGATCTGGGATGTACCCCCTGAGAGGTTATGCAGGAAGCACTTGCTTGGGGAACACCATGAGCTGCATGCTTTATGGTCAATAATTATCAATAACAAGAAAGGTTTTGCACACCACCCTGAGACCATGCGCTGGAGGGGAAAGCTCAAAGCTCTCTACCTGAGGCATGAAGCCCTGGTAGAAGAAATGACAAATCGTGGTTACAAACACCGTACGCCTCTCGATCCTGCCCTGGCGACAGGAAAAGCTGTTCAGGACGAGCTTGTGGATTCTTATGAAGAACAGATCCGGCTCCTCAAAGAAAGAGGGTGTGATTGCAGAGTTTGATAAGGCTTCTTCAGGAGAAATCAGATTCGGCTTTCCTGTACAGGAACTCTCTGTCATCTACGGATAAGGTTTTTTCGATAATCAGGGAAAAGAGAAGAAACAGTGGAATGCATACCGCTATCTGGATTGCCGTAAATCTGGCTCCCATATAAGAAAGCTCATACATTAGAAGGGGAATTTTCGTAGTGGACCATACTCCCAGAAAGAAAAACACATACGCCAATTTTGCCCTTTTCTTTATAAGGAGCACTGCAATGGGAAAGGCGATATAAAGGGGACCAGCGGCAGCAGACCCCAGAAACAAAGCTGTAAGTACTCCTTTAAGGCCAGAAGCTTCCCCCATATACCTGATAAAGGTCTCTTTAGGGATCCAGGCATCCAGCAAGCCCATGAAGACGAAAACAGGCGGAATAAGGCCAAGCATTTCCTTGATGTTTGATAAGGATATATCGAAGGCCTTTATACCCTGATCTGTGTCCATAATAAACAGGGCTATTATAACAAAAGCAAAGACTATGGCAAACCTGAACCTTTTTACCAGGGCAATTGCTCTCGTTTTTACGCTCTCACCTCCAGATTTAGCAGTCACATTCCTGAACCCCATGCCGGAATTTGCAGATTCTGTATCCCGACTCCCTGGATTGATGCCTGTGTTTTCGGAATTTATTTCGGCGACACTCATTATTACATCAACCTCCAGATCGCCATTGTGAAAACTAAAGATATAACCAGTGCTGATGCATTTCTCAGGATTGCCGTACGCTTACTGAAATATTTGATCTCAAGGGGCAGGGTTACAACACCTACTGCCATAAGTGAGGAAACAAAGGCCGCAATCTGTGAGTACCCTGCTCCTGCGTCAAGAAGAGCAGCTCCAAGCGGGAAAGCTACAAAACCCGGAATCAGTGCAATAGATCCTGCTGTCAGCGAGAGAACAACCCCAGATAAACCTGACTGGGAACCGATAAGCTTTGAAATGGTATCCGGACTCAAAATCGCCAAGATAATCCCTGCAAACATCATAACTGAGAGGACCTCTGGAAGAATACCTGAGAAAGATTTCCAGGCTTTTAGGAGAGCTATTTCTGTCTTTTTCTTATCTTTCAGGTAAGAAACCGTAAGAAAAATAAATGCAAGAAAATAAAGGTATTCACTGTTCAGGGGAATCTCCTCCATTCTACATTTGACGAAATTCCGGAATTTTAGTTTTGTAATCTATCATAAGTTTCCAGGAAAAAATCGAGGTCTCTTTTTCTCCTTTCAATATCCTTCTTGAGCTCAGCCAGCTTTTCGGTTCCTTTTCGAGTGATCTTGTACCACTTCTTTGCTGGCCCGGGTTCGGAGGTATCCCAGTAGGCCTCAATTGCTCCTTCTTTTTCCAGGTCGTTCAATGCCCTGTAGAGCGCAGGAGTGTCTATCAGGTTAAAAGGTATTTCTTCGTCAAGCCTCCTGAACAAAAGAGCCCCGTAAGCTTGTTTCTCTGTCAGGAAGAGAAGTATGAATGCAGGTGTGTGACGGAAGTATGTATTTCTGGACATAATGGCACGCTTATCTTTTGCTAATCGAAAGCTTTCCCTTCTGTTAATTCTATTTGTTAATTCTCATGTGCTAGTCTTTTACACCTTAGTGCAAATCACACTAAGATGTTATAGTATATATGCTTTTTCTCCTTTATAGGAATATCACTTTTAGAGTTATTCGATCTAAGATTCTTCTGTATCCATTTTTTATCCTTTTTTGTATTAGTTCGTCTTCGCTTTCTCGTTTTTAATTTTGAAAACCTTCCTAAAAACAGATAGCTAGCTTCCCGATACCTTTTTTATTGGCCAATCATGGTTCTTTAGGTCTGATCTTTCCTTTGTTTAAAACCTCTACAACGTAGATCATTAATTTTATGTATTAAGTCTCTAAATAAATAAAGAAATACAATTATTAAGAATGATATGATTCTAAACCTGCTATGGGACGGAAAGGGAGAGCAAGGAGTCCGGTACTTTCAGACTATTGGATTAGATGGTTAGAAGGTTAAACGATTCAGAACTCTGAACTCATCTTAAAATGTCAGTTTTTGACTCCGTTTTAAAACGAGTATATCAGGGAATAATTAAGGAGTAAGGTAGTGATAAGTTGACAGAGAGAACCAACATAAATCAGAAATTAGAAGTTATGGCTACACAACTTCCTGGAGTTATGAATTCCTTTTCTGAGTTTCATTCCGAAGTTGTTAAAGACGGGGCTTTAACCGCAAGAACAAAAGAACTCATAATGATAGGAATGTCCATAGTCCTGCATTGTGAAAACTGCATCTCTAAACATGTTGCCGAAGCTGTAAGATTGGGAGCGACACGTGAGGAAATTCTGGAGGTTGTCGGTACTGCCGTATTAATGGCTGGTGGGCCTGCATTAGCTTATGGATCAATATTTGTCCTTAATACTCTAGATGAACTGAACGTTTGAAGCCACGAGGTAAGAAATTGACCGGAGGAAAAAGTAATCCTATCAAATGTAGCGTTTGTGGGTGTGACTTGAAAAAAGAAGATTTTATAGAGGGAGAAGGCAAGATTTTCTGTGAGGACTGTTTTATAGAAGGCCACCATAAAATTCAGGCATGTAATCCCTGGGCAGTCCGTTCCAAGAAAATTTTCAGGGAAGAAGCCGGGCTTGAAGGTACAGAAGGCCTGACCGAACTGCAAAAGGCTATCTATGAGTTTATTGCTTCCAGCGGTGGGGTAAAAAAGGAAGAAATTGCAAAAAAATTTGGGATATCCCTGCTGGAAGCTGAGAACCAGTTTGCTCTCTTCAGGCATTGTGAGCTGGTAAAAGGGCAAAAAAGGGCAGACGGTGTTTACCTTGTACCCTTTGAGGCGTAAATAAGCTCTAAAACTTCTTTATTTTTATTCCGAGTTTTGTTCACTTAATCTTCATGAGAAAGAAGATTCTTATCTATTTTTAGGTCTCAAAATGAATGTCAATATCTTGATTTTCGGCAGGCCAATCTTCGGCAAGGTAAATAGTTATGAAGAGCATTGTTTTTGATGTGCCCTTTCATGAAATTTATGTTTAACAATTATGAAAGGGTTTGAGCATGAGAGTCTACTTGTAGAGCAAAAGTTCAGATATTGGATTATTTAGAGCAGATTGCTTTGAGTCCTGAGGCAACATCAGCCAGAAGTTCTATGGGAATTCCCATGATCATTTCTTCATCTGCGATTTTGGTGTATGTCCTGCTGCCGCTACAGCCCACTGTAACTCCGATTTTGCCTTCTTTGTATACCTGTACAACTCCGTCCGAGCACAGACTCTGCTTTCCTGCGAAGCTTGCTTCAATCCTGCCGCCTGTTTTATACATCATGGCCTGAGTAAGCAACATAACCTGTCTGGGGGTACAGATAACCACAACTACATCCGGAATAAACGAGGTTTTTTCCAGGGGAGAATACAGGATAGCTTCCGTTGAGTTCGCGGGAAGCTTGGGAACCATCTCAAGGGTACGCCTTGCAGCTCCCTGGGTGCTGAATTGCTTGAGTCCTTTAAAATAGAACTCCCCGCTTGCGACTTTAGGGGGCATCTCGCCAAGGCCCATTGCACCGGCTCCGCCTTTGCACATCTGGTCTTCGAGCAGGGTATAAAACTCCTCACCAGTTCTTCTTACTCTGTCAACCAGCTGGCAGTGTCTCATAGCTTCGTCTACTTTTTTAATTCCCTCGGGGATTTCTCCTCCTTTTGGGATCAGTCTCACCGCAACGGGAGAAGTCGTGAGTTTCAGGCAGTCTGCAAGTTCCTGCCCATATTTGTTTATCTCTTTTACGTTCATGTTCTCAACTCCGCTTTTTACATATTTTTGAGAAGTTTTCTTATCGGACTTTATCAGTCAGTGTATTTCCTTCACAAGTAGTGTTTTTCTTCCCTTTTCTGAAAAAACTCTTTGTGGTACGTATAATCCATTGACTATGTAGGATAAGATGGACAACTATAAGAATAACTATCAAAATTCCTGCTCTGCTGTGTATCCAAGTCCAGGTAGCCTTCGTTAATCCCATATATACTACATACCGTCCCCTTGGAATTCCTGAAGGTATTAAAAAATACATAAATAAACCTGTACCGGCAACAACAAAAAATAGAGTTGTCAGATAAGGTCTATTAAGTAATTGGTTTTTAGTCGGGTTACAGTTCCACCTCTTTTAGATGTCTCCGATCCAAGAATTGTTAATTAGCACGTTTAGTGATGAGAGCAATTACAGGTGCCATTCATAGATAATTCTTGTAACAATCCATTGTTATAATCCTCAACTGCGTTGGAAACCTTACCCATTATTCCCGCAAATACTTTGATATTCTTTTCCGCCAGTGACATTAACGGCCTTCCGCCAATACCAGCGACGAGTACAGCATCAACATCATGTGATTTTAAGACTATTGAAGGGGCAGCGCAATTATGCTCGCCTTCAGGAGAGAGGTTGCTTATTGTCTTAACGCTCTTAACACCTTTGTCGTGTACATCCACAATGGTAAAATATTCGCATGAGCCATAATGATAACAAACATCAGATTCCAATCCACTGTCACTCATCGATGGTATAGCAATTTTTGTCATTTTCTGCACTTCCTTCTTTAGCATCTGCTGCCTTTTTTCCTTGCTTTTGGGGCAGCAGTAATTATTCTCAATGAACCTTTTTCCTCTCCCGTCGCCGCCTATTCGGTAAATTATTCTGGAACCACACATTGGACAGCTTGTTGGGCGTACCTCATCACACTCTAATTCCCACGAATGCTCGCATCTTTCACAATGGAATTCGACCCTGCACTCTCCGCTATTCACATATTCTCCTCCAGAGATTTCGATTCCTTTGCCGTTGACAAGGGCATCAACTACTTTCTGCCTGGCCTTTTGCAGGTCACTCCAGAAGGTTTTTCTGGAAATGCCCATCATATCCGCGGCATCGTTCTGCTCAACGTGAAGGAGGTCGCAAAGGCGGATAGCCTCAAGCTCTTCTATGGACAGGTTGACAATTTCGAGATCGCAGAGAGGAACCTCCCTGGGCTTATAATATGTGGCCTTTGGAAGGCATGACACCCTGCGTTTAACTCTATTGACCATCAAATTACACATATGCGATGTACTATAAATAGTTTCTTAATCTCAATAGCCCGCCTTAAAATATTTTCATTTGCAGTTTCGACTGAGTTTCTGATGCTTACACTGCTGAGAATAAATGCTGTAAGGTTTCACTTCACAATCTTAAAATGCCTGGACCCCTCGGCTTACCCAAAAATGTTTCATGTTTAGAACCAATAATAACAGGCTTTGATAGTGTTAAAATACGTTAATTCTCTATAGTGGTGGAGTTTTATATGGACAGTTCAGGACCTTACTTCAATCCGGAAATTGAAACTATGGACAGGGGAGAACTCGATGCTCTTATAGAGGAGCGGGTGCGGTACACGGTAAAATATGCTGCAGAGAATTCCCCCTTTTATAGAAAATGGTTTGAAAAACAGGGCGTAGACCCGACTGAGATTAAAACTCATGAAGACCTCCTGGATCTTCCTATTATCTCGGGAAGATCTATCCGTGAAAACCAGCCTCCTGAAATGAGTGAATTCATGTTCAGGAGTGTGGGCTGGGAGGATGTTTTTACAGTTCATGAGACCAGCGGGACCAGTGGAACTCCAAAGAGCTTTTTCCTTACCTGGGAAGACTGGGAGCGGTATTCGGAAAAATACGCCCGCATTTTCAGGTCACAGGGCTTCGGCCCGGGGGACAGGGTTGTAGTCTGCGCTTCTTACGGCATGAACGTAGGTGCAAACACCATGACCCTTGCGGCCAGGCAGCTCGGCATGATCATTATTCCTGAGGGCAAATGCACATTTCCCCTGCGTGTTATTGAAGCCTACAGGCCCACAGGCATAGTAGGCAGCGTATTCAAGCTCCTGAATCTCGCCAGAAGGATACGGGCAGAAGGCACAGATCCGCAGGAATCAGGCGTGGATAAACTTGTCGTGGGAGGAGAAGCCTTTGCTGACGAGTCCAGGGATTACCTTTCCGAAATATGGGGCTGTCCTGTGTATAATACCTACGGCAGCACTGAAGGCACGATGTGTGGGGAATGTAATGAGCTATCAGGGCTGCACGTGCCTGAAGATTTTGTCCATGTTGACATTTATGATCCTCATATGGAGAACTACGTACCTGACGGAGAGTGCGGGAGAGTTATCCTGAGTACGCTGCTGCCTGTTGGGGCAAAAGCAGGAAACCTTCTTTTAAACTATGATACCGAAGACACAACTGTAGTGATTACGCGCAGACAATGCCCTTGCGGAAGGACGCATATGAAAATCATGACCCCGCAGAGGGAAGCCGAAACAGTGTGGGTAGAAGGATCTCCCTTTAACCGCGTAGATGTGGAAAGGGGCGTTTTCCAGCGTGAAAACATGGACTACCTGACCGGAGAATATGAGGCTTTCCTTTATGGTGAAGAGGACGAGGGAGAAACCGTACTCAGGATCAATATGGAATGCGAAAATCCTGATACATGCGACCGGGATCTTATAGAAGATAATTTTATCCGTGGTTTTCTAAGGTATAAGCCTCCACTTTCCAGGGCTTATGCCGAAGGCACTTTCAAAATCATATTCAACTTCACAGGCCCTATGGGGCTCGAGCTGAACAGGATAAAGGGTAGGCCTAAAAGGCTTGTAGACCGTCGATAACAGCTCAAAGACACGGAAGATGTGGAAATGTCTTATCAAAGACGTGGGTTTATTATAATTTTCTGGAAGTCTTATTGAAAAAAAAGCTGATTAAAACTTTCTTTTCACTTTTCATTATATTTTTATATTATTCCCTCTCAATAAAGGAGCCTATCTGTTTTCCTGATGGCAAATGTAAATCATTCCCAAAGATTAATATTACTGAAGAAAGAATATCTGTTAATCAACTCTTTTATATTAGTGGCTAAGTGAAAAAAACATATATAGTGATACTTACAATAAGCTAAAGTATTATCTTGTAGACAAGTCCAAGATTACCTGGTGATACGATGGAAACAGAACTTATGAGGATAGGGGTTTCCCTTCCCGATACCCTTCTGGGTAAATTTGATGAGATTATCGAAAAAAGAGGTTATTCTTCCCGTTCGGAAGGCATAAGGGACGCCATCAGGAGTTATATTTCCTACTACGAATGGATGGGCGATATTAAAGGTCACCGTGTCGGAACTGTTGCGGTTATTTACGACCACACAAAAAGAGGACTTTCAAATGCCCTTGCAGACATCCAGCATCACTACTCGCATCTGATAAAATCCTCAGTACATATCCACCTTGATCATGACAATTGCTTTGAAGTAATCGTTCTTGACGGAGACGGTGAAGAGATTAAAGAGCTTGCCGAAGCTATTATGGCCCTCAAGGGGGTAAAATTCTCAAAGCTCACCACTGTAGCATCAAACGAAAAAATCTAAACTTCCCTTACAGGATTCTTGCGGTTTCAGGATTTAAAATTCGAAGCAGAGAGAGTAATCAGACCGAAAAAGAAGGAAAATTTCGAACGAGGAACGATTTCCTAAGAATCAGAGAAAAAAGAGTTCTGAAGGGGAAATAATTCCAAAAAGAAAAAATCCTTCGGTCTCTCCAGCTTAAGCTTGCTCAAAGTGCCTTTCGATATGTTTCAGGAGCAGGTTCCCGAATTCAGTGAGCTCATAGATCTGGAAACTGCGCTCTCTTCGCGAGTCCACAAGACCTGCTTCTTTTAACAGCTTAAGGTGATAGGAAAGAGCTGAATGCTTCTGGTCCGTGCACTCTACAAGGACGCAGACACAGAGGCTCTGGACTTCAAGAGCTTTGAGAATCCTGAGGCGAGTCGGATCTGCAAGCACCTTGAACAGGCTAACGATTTCTCCAACATCTTCATCCATTGCGATATGCACGGCCTCAAGCACGTCTTCCGGAAGACAATATGCATCCTTTACTTCTATTATTTTTTTATCGAACATTTCTTCCACTTGACCATAAGTTCGAATAAAGCATGTGATTATTATTTTAATTCTTTGTGTTAATGCTTCCAGCTGCTTCTTCGATTTTCTGGTTTAAAGAAATTCCAGACACTTCTTCAATTTTCCGGTTTAAAAT
>CAYSZA010000064.1:0-12281 GCA_964435275.1 uncultured Methanosarcinales archaeon
TATCATTGAAAGGAGATTGAAGCTTGGCAGCACAACCGATCTTTATTTTAAGGGAAGGCAGCAAGAGAACCCATGGTTCCGATGCCCAGCATAACAATATTATGGCCGCAAAAGCAGTTGCTGAAGCGGTAAGAACCACTCTTGGGCCCAAGGGTATGGACAAGATGCTTGTAGACTCCATGGGTGATGTTGTTATCACCAACGACGGAGCAACAATCCTCAAAGAAATGGACATCGAGCACCCAGGTGCAAAGATGATCGTAGAAGTAGCCAAGACCCAGGATGCCGAAGTTGGAGACGGAACCACCACCGCAGCCGTACTTGCAGGGGAATTCCTGACAAAGGCAGAAGACCTGCTGGAAAGCGGAGTCCACCCCACAGTAATTGCAAGCGGTTACAGGCTTGCGGCAGATCAGGCTACAAAGATCTTGGATACGATCACTATCAGTGCATCTCCTGAAGACACTGAGACTCTCGAAAAGCTCGCAGCCACAGCCATAACAGGAAAAGGCGCAGAGGCTCAAAAGGATCACCTTTCCATGCTTGCAGTCAAGGCCGTGACGTCAGTTGCCGACAGAAGCGAAGATGGGAAGATCACTGTGGACATCGAGGATATCAAGGTCGAGAAGAGACCCGGCGGAAGCATAGCAGACTCCGAGATTATCGAAGGTGTAATCGTTGATAAAGAACGCGTTCACACAGCTATGCCGGAAATTGTGGAAAATGCAAAAGTCCTGCTTTTAAGTGTACCCATCGAACTCAAGAAGACCGAAACCAAAGCTGAAATAAAGATCACCACCCCTGACCAGATGCAGCTTTTCCTGGATCAGGAAGAAGCAATGCTCAGGGAAATTGTGGACAAGGTAATCAATACAGGCGCAAATGTTGTCTTCTGCCAGAAGGGAATTGACGACCTTGCCCAGTACTACCTGACAAAAGCAGGAATCTTTGCTATGCGCAGGGTGAAGAAGAGCGACATGGACAAGCTTTCCCGCGCAACAGGTGCAAGAATTATCACCAGCCTCGACGAAATCGAAGAATCCGACCTTGGCTACGCCGGACTTGTTGAAGAAAAAGACGTTACAGGCTCGAGAATGACCTTTGTTACAGGCTGCAAGGACAGCAAAGCTACCTCAATCCTCCTGCGCGGCGGAACCGAGCATGTAGTTGAAGGAATTGAGAGGGCCCTCGAAGATGCACTCAGAGTTGTGGGCGTTGCTCTCGAAGACCAGAAGATCGTTGTGGGTGGCGGCTCACCCGAAATCGAACTGTCCCTCAGGCTCAAGGAATACGCAGCAACCCTTAAAGGCAGGGAACAGCTTGCTGTAACGAAATTCGCCGAGTCCCTCGAGATCATTCCTCACACCCTTGCAGAAAATGCAGGGCTTGACCCGATCGACATGCTTGTGGAAATGCGCTCCCAGCACGAGAAAGGCAACAAGCGTGCAGGACTCAATGTTTATACCGGCAAGATCGAGGACATGTTCGAAAATAACGTTGTCGAACCTCTCAGGATCAAGACCCAGGCAATCAATGCAGCCACCGAAGCCGCAATCATGATTCTCAGGATCGATGATGTAATTGCCTCATCCGGCGCAGGAAGAGCAGGCCCTGGTGCAGGCGGTCCTGGCGGCGAAATGCCTGAAGAGATGTAAATAACTTAGAACATAAATCCAGGAATGCCGGAAGTTTCCAGCATTCCAGAACCTTCTTTTTTAAATAAGGAAATTTTCTAAAAAAAGATTTTTTCAAGCCAAATGTTTAAAGAGTTTAAAAAGACTATTAAAAAGCGTTTCAAAAAAGACGTTTTTGGAGTTTCTTAAGCGGAATGTTACTAATGGCTAAAATGTGCTATAAGTGCTATAAGCAACTATTATCTGGCTTCATAGCAGGAAATTTCCCTGGCATCTACCCGGACTGGCTTCCCAAGTTCGTTTGAAATAACATTTCTTACCCTTGCCATACACTTGCACTCAAGCTGGATGCGTGCTGACATGGCTTCTCGTTCTTCGGTGTAGAGATCATTCGAACTGACAATAGAATGGACCGAAACCTGTTTTTGTACAACCTTTGCTATAAGACCCGGAGTCCCATCCGTGAGATCCTGAAGGCTGGTAGAGGTCAGAAGAACATTATCCCCTGCATTGAGTCCGAGTACTCCTACGAAATTTTGAGGACTCCGAATCTCAAGAGTCCTGAGATGATATTTCTTCAGGACCTCGATAAGAGAATCAGCAATTCCTGTTAACGCGATGTACTCCATGGGATCACCCGTACATTGGGAACTCCTTCTTTACTTCTCCTTTCTGCTCCGTAGTCTGAACATCTTCAGCAAGCCTCTGGAGTTCGACCTCTATACGTTCAGCCTGCTCTATAAGCCGATCCGTACTTATTGAAAGCCCATAAAGCTCGTTTAAAACTTCAATAACAGCAGAAGCAGCCCTTGGGTCAGGATTCTGGGTTTTGGTAGCACCAAGTAAGCTAAATGCAGGAATTCCACGTAGCAGGCACTCAGCCATTACGCTGCCCGAAATACCGGAGATAGTTCCCATCTGGAAGACTTCTACCTTTTCCCTGATTCTATTAAGCATCTCTGGAGTGGTGGCTGCTCCGAAGACTTTGTGCCCCCCGTCCATTATGGCAATTCCTGCAATGGAAGCAATTTCTCTTACATTAATAGACTCAGCCCAGTCCACCAGAGCATTACTAACATCGTAAGAAACAGTGTGACTGATAGGAATATCGGAGATTACAACAATCAGGTTGTGCTCCACGTTCTCGTAAATCCTCACAGGCATGTTTATAAGTCCCTCATAAAGCACTGCAATCGAGGGGAAATACCTGGATTCGATTGAGCCAATGTACTCCATTCTCAATTCTTCTATCATATGCTGACTTGCAATATTCCCCACAAGCCCGATTCCGGGAAAACCTTCAATCAAAACAGGATTTTTTGATTGCACAGGTTTGGTAATAATCTTCACATCGTTGTCGTCATAATCTGTATTTGACAAATAACCACCTCGGCGAAATACAACCCCTATGATTATATCTGAACTAATCCTAGATAAAAAGTTTCTCAGCAGCCCGAGTCTCCTCTACTTCCTGTACGTACATTAATATAAAATATTCAATGAACGGGGTTTCCAACCACCATAACCCTTTTTGATAAGAAGAGAACCTTTTGATATATATCTTTTCTCCTGACAGGGAAAAATAATTCAGATGAGGGAAATTATAGTGAATTTTAGCTTGTATTTCCCCGATAGAAGGCCTGGCAGAGACCTGATCGTGTAGAAGATGACAGATGGGAAAAATATAATAGACAGGGGAAACCGTAGAAAAGAGCTCATAGAAAAAAGAAAAATATGAACACAGGAGGAGAAAAATTTATGGAAAAATCTATTCTCTATTTCGATAACGTAGGAGAGTCGAATACGGAGGCTGTAATTGAAGCAGCAGCGAAAAGGGCGGCAGAACTTCAGATATCTCATATTGTGGTGGCAAGCACCAGCGGGAAAACTGCGCTAAAAATGGCAGAGGCAGTAAAGGGCAGTAGCATAAAGGTTATCGGTATAAGCCACCAGTATGGGCAGAAAGAAAAAGGCAAGTGGGAAGTGGAAGAGGAATACAAAAATAAGCTTGAAGAACTTGGGGCGATAATAACCACCCAATCCCATATATTCTCAGGAGTCGAGCGTTCAATTACGAAAAAATTCGGAGGGTATTCCAGAGTGGAAGTAATTTCGGATGCTCTCAGGTCTCTCTTCGGAAAAGGCTTCAAAGTAGCTATTGAAGTTGCAATTATGGCAGCCGATTCAGGCTATATCCCTGTCTCCGACAACACAGAGATTATAGCAATAGGAGGCACACGATGGGGTGCAGATGTAGCCCTCGTACTCAGGCCAGCCCATAGCGGCGACTTCTTCTCCCTTCAGGTTCGGGAGATTATTGCCATGCCACGCGCTAAAGAAGATTAAGGCAGTAAAATCCAGGGAAAAATCAATTTCCATAATACAGGGATTCAGCCTCCCGTCTGGGACTGGTGAGAAAGCTAAGCAGGTGGTTTATTACAATTACCCTGGCTTCTCACCGGCCCCCAAAGCTAAATATATCTGAGAGGCATGTATAACCCCGGCATGTCAGCAATATTTGAAATTCTTGACAAGGACGCAGGCGGCAGGATAGGAAGGCTCAGGACCCCACACGGGATTGTTGAGACACCTACCGTTATGCCTGTAATCAATCCAAACATTCAGCTTATCCCCCCGAAAGAAATGAGAAACTTCGGGGCAGAGATCCTGATCACCAATTCCTATATCATCTACCGCAAGGAAGAACTGAGAAGCGTCGCTCTTGAGAAGGGGCTGCACGGGCTTCTGGATTTTGACGGGCCCATTATGACGGATTCGGGTTCATTCCAGCTTTCCATATACGGGTCTGTGGAAGTTACGAATGAGGAAATCCTCGGGTTCCAGCAAAAGATAGGAAGCGATATTATTGTTCCTCTGGACATCCCGACACCCCCTGATGTTCACTACAGAAGGGCAGAAGAGGAACTTGCGGTCACGGTCGAAAGGCTTGAAGCAGCCCGCAAACTCATTCAGGGAGAACAGCTTCTTGCAGGGCCGGTCCAGGGTTCAACCTACCCTGAACTGAGGGAAAAAGCTGCTTCTCACCTCAAGGACCTCAATTTTGAAGTTTATCCCCTGGGAGCCGTTGTCCCGCTCATGGAAGCCTACCGTTACACAGAACTTGTTGACGTGATTGCTGCATCCAAGAAAGGGCTTTCTCCAGCTTCCCCGGTTCACCTTTTCGGAGCAGGTCATCCCATGATGTTCGCCCTTGCAGTAGCCCTGGGCTGTGACCTTTTTGATTCGGCAGCCTATGCCCTTTATGCCAAGGACGGGCGCTATATTACTGTAAATGGTACTTACCATATTGAGAAACTGAATTATCTGCCCTGCTCCTGTCCGATCTGTTCAGGACATACTGCAGACGAATTGAAAAAAGCCGACAACCGGGAGGAGCTTCTGGGAAAGCATAACCTTTACGCGACCTTTGCTGAGATCCGGCTGATTAAACAGTGCATAAAAGATGGAAAATTGCTCGAACTTGTTGAGCAGCGCTGCCGTGCTCACCCGAAACTTCTTGATGGGTTGAAAAAGCTTTATACCCATTCTCCCTGGCTTGAGCAATTTGATCCGGCTACAAAAGGTACTTTCTTCTATTGTGGGCCCGAATCCGCCTCCCGCCCCGAAGTCCTGCGTTTTGGGAAACGACTGGACAGGTTCAGCCTGCAAGGCTCGGTTATTATTCGGGCAGCCCCGGTAAAGGGAGAGAAAGATTATGACCAGATTCTTATTTTCAAAGCGCCTTTAGGGGCATTTCCTGCCGAAATGGAAGAAGTTTATCCGTTCAATGCCGAAGTCCCGAAACTTCCGGATTACGAATCCCTTAACACAGCTCTTTCAAATACTCTTAAACTGATTGAGCTTAACACGCAGGCTGAATTCACTTTTGTCTGCGAGAAGGAGTTCAGGCATCCTCTAATTGAAGAAATAAGCAAAAAAGCAAAGCTGGTATACAGGGAAGACTTGAGAAAAGAATAAATATTGAAGAAACCACTAAAAGCGCCGGAGATCCTGTAAGCCTTTCGGATTTACTCACATCAAAATCTACCTCAAAAAGATAAAAAGAAAACTTTTTTGAGGTGCAAACCTTTATAGGATTACCTGTAAAGAACCCTCAAAACAGAGAAAAAGGCAGAGTACAAGATTCTGTACAAAAACCCCGTACAAACCAGAAAAACCTAGGTGAAACTATTGTCCCTTACAGCAAGAATCGGCGAACTCAGTCCTTATCTGCGGCTGTTGAGACCCGAACTCTACTACATGGACCTTACCCTACCTGCTTCGAGTGCAATCCTTGCTTCCTATTTGTCAACCGGAGGGCTTCCTGAATTTCTCCCCTTCCTGATTGCAGTAATAGGCGGCTTTGCAGCTATTACAAGCTCATATGTTTTCAATGACTGCTGTGATATCGATATCGATACTATCAACCTGCCTGGCCGTCCTCTGCCCTCTTCCAGGGTTTCAAGGAGTTCTGCACTTGTTTATGCCTTCTTTTTATTACTAATCGCAGGCGCAGCAGCCGCTTATCTGAATTCTGAGTCTCTTGTTATCCTCTTTATCGCGGCTGGAACGATCACAGTTTACTCGATCTTTGCAAAAAGGAACACTTTCCTCAGCTTCTTGCCAGTGGGCATTTCCTATGGGCTTGTACCTGTGGGTGTCTGGCTTGCCTTTGACCCTGCAGGACTCCTGAAAGGCAGCGACGGGGTGATTCTCCCCTTGCCGGCTATCTGTTTCGGGTTGATGATGTGCGTTACGGACTGGGCCTTTACTCTTGGGGGAGTCTCCAGGGACGTGGAAGGGGACAGAATGAAAGGTGCCCCGACAATGCCAGTCACCTTTGGAATTCCCTTTACTGCAAGATTCATTACCTTCTGGTGGATTGTGGGAGTTATTGCCTCCGTAATCATAGGCTGGTCAGCTCAGCTTGGACCCGTATACTTTGCGGGAGCTCTTGCTTCTGGACTCTGGATGCTTGCCCAGTGTTTTGATTTTATCAGAAACCCTACCCCTGAGAGAGGCGGCATGCTCTTCCTTAACGGCTCGAACTATAGAGCGATCATGTTCGGGTCAATGATCCTTGATGTGGTGCTGTGCATTTACGCAGGAGCTTACACCTCCATTCTCTGGTAAAAAGGTAGAAAAAAATGGATGCGGATATTGTTGTAATAGGGGCATCTCCTGCAGGGCTGATGGCCGCAAGAAATGCCTGTGAAAAAGGGTCGTCAGTTCTCTTACTTGAAAAAAAAGAGGAAATAGGGCACCCACCCCATCCTGCAAATTCTTTTTTTAAGGGGATGCTCGACAAATGCGGAGAAAAGGCAGACCCTTCTTATGTGGTGCATTATCTCAGAGGCATGAAGATTATTTCCCCTTCAGGAAGGACAGTGGAAGTTGAGGCGCCCGGATACGCTATTGACAAAACGGCTTTCGACAGGTTTTATGCCAGGAAAATAGTGAAAACCGGCGTAGACTTTCGGAAGGGAGTAAAAGTTCAGGAAATTAGCAGGGAAGGGAAGAATTTTACTGTCAATACATCTGCCGGGGGATTCACATCAAAACTGGTTATTATCTCTGACGGTATAAATTCGAAAATGGCTTCTTCTCTGGGCCTGATGACAATGAAATACCCCGAAGATATTGCATGGGGAATTGAGCTGGACATTAGAAGTCCCGGCCTTGGGAAACCCAAAATGTTTGAGTATTATGTAGGGAATCATGCCCCCGGCTGGAAGACTACGTACGCCCCAAGAGGAGGCGATAATGCCGCAATCGGAGCCTACGTGCGCAGATGCGGGACGGACGCAATGCCTTATCTTAATGCCTGGGTTGAGAATTTCAAAAAGCTTAAAGGGCTCGAAGAGCTTGAAGTTGTAAGAAAACTTTCCGGTGGAGACCCTATAGTAACAATTCCTAAAGAGTACATAACCGATGGGATAATGGTTACTGGCGGGGCAGCAGGTCAATCAGGAATAGGCTATGCAATGAGAGCAGGCCAGATATGTGGAGATGTGGCTGCAGATGCCGTAAAAAAAGGAGATGTCTCAAAATCTGCCCTGTCAGAGTACCGGAAGATCTGGGAAAAAGAGTTTAAGGCTGAGCACTACCTGGGCAGGATAGGACTTGAAACCCTCAGAAAGATGACGGATAGGGAAATCGATGAGATGGTAAAGATCTTCGAAAAGGAAGATCTCTCATTTATTCATGGGAGTTCAGTTGAGCAGGCTATGCAGGTTTTTGCATTCATGCTAAAGAAAAAACCTTCTGCAATCCTGAAATGCAGGGCGTTCCTCAGGAACAAGTGAATTGAAGCCTAAAATAACAAAAGAGAATAGGAACTGATTGATACTGACATTAGCATCAAACACCAGGTGCAGGAAACAATATGCAATACGATTTCTATAAAAGCCCTCTTCTCAGAGTTTATACCGAAATTGAAGACGGACACATGAGGATGAAAACCAGCGGGGCTGCGTCCATCCTTATGAGAAAAAATCTTGAGAAAAACCTCTCACTTTTTGAAGGCGAAAAGCCTGCAAAAATCGAGGCAGACAGGCTCATTTGCTCAACCTGGATGCCTCCGGTGCCAAGCCCGGGTTTTGACCGCCTGGTAAAAAGCCAGTTTTCTTCTATTCTGGGAAAAATGGTTCCGGACCAGGTAACTATATCCATTACTGAAGAATGCCCTAACAACTGTATCCACTGCGCTCTACCTGACACGAAAAACCGGGAAAAACTTTCCCCTGAAACCGTAAAATCTACAATCGACCAGGTGCTTGAGATGGGCACAACCTTCGTAATCTTTGACGGAGGCGAGCCCCTTACCTATTCGGGCCTGGAAGACCTGATAAGGTATGTGGATACAGAAAAAGCCATCACAGGCATGTTCACTTCAGGGGTAGGATTGACCGAAGAGCGTGCCAGCCGCCTGAAAGAAGCAGGCCTTTATTCCCTTACTGTCAGTTTCGACAGCGCGTACGAAGATAAACACGATTACGTTAGAGGCAGGAAAGGAGTTTTCAAAAGTGCAGTTGAAGCCGTTAAAAACGGAGTTAAGGCAGGGCTTCTTGTAAATATATACGTGGTACTTTCCAGGGATAATGTGAACGAGCTTGAAGAACTATATGCTCTTGCGTCCGAACTCGCAGTCCATGAACTTTCGTTCTACGAAATAGTCCCTACTGGCAGGTGGATGGACCACGCCTCCGAAATCATGACTCCAAAAGACCTGAGAAAATTTGATAATTTTGTCTCCAGAGCCAGGGAGAAAGAAGGCCCCAGGGTATTCCCTATTCCGCAGGTCATGAAGACTACAGGCTGTATGGCAGGCCGGAAGTGGCTTCATATTACTCCGGAAGGAAATATTCTTCCCTGTGCCTGTATCCCGATCCCCTATGGAAATGTCCATAGAGACAGGATAAAAGATGTCTGGAAAAAGATAAGGGAAGATCCTGCATATAATGCTAAGTGCTGTCTTATGAGGAACCCCGAGTTCAGAGAGAAGTACCTGAAACTTTCAGAGTAGATTGGGGATAACTATTGGAAGTTTCAGACAAAAGTGCGAATAAAGTTCTAATTTTGCTCTTTTAATTTATAGTTCTGCTCCTTTTTAATTCTGTTTTTGAAACAAAAAGCGATAGCTAACAAAGCTTGAGCTGGCTAGAACGTACAATGCTGCAGTATAGGACAGTCAGACGTCAATCAGATAAAAGAACCATTAACAACATAAATGGACTGGGATAAAACGGAAAAAATAGGGATGCAGGTTGGAAACATACCTGCAATGGAATTTAAAGATTTTCAGCAACGTAGATTCTGTTCTGTGAGATGAATTAGACTAAACCCGATCTCTGAAGAGTCATCAGGTCTTCGGTGGTGAGCTTTGCTCCGCCCTTGAACTTTTCGAAGATGGATTTGGCGTCCTTCTGAAGTTCGGACTTGACAACACGGGATTTTCCTTCTTTGTCTTTCTTCTTGAGCTTGAAGATTTCTTTGTCAAGGTCCCGAATTTCCTTCTGGGCATTGATGAAAACCTTATGCTGTTCGTCAGCTGCTTCCTGGGCTTTTACAAATTCCCTGTGGGCGACATCAGACTCTGCCCTGGTTCTGTCAGCCTCTTTGAAAGCGGTAATCATTTTCTCATGATATTCCTGGGCCTGCCTTGCATATTCAGCCAGCTCATTGTGGAATTCTGAGGCTTCATCTCGAATTTTCTGGGCTTCATCCAGAATATTCTTCAGTTCGAGGTTGCTTTCGAGCTGGACTTTTTTGACCTGATACTGCTTTTGAAGCTGAGTGATCTTGCCAACGAGCTCCCTTTCCTTGCTTGTACTCAGGACTTCAGTCTGCTGGGCAAATTCAAGGCGATCAATATCTTTTCTCAGAGCTTTGATCGAAGGGCCACCCAGGTTACTCTGCTTCCTGATAGAATCGGCCTTTGCAAAGAGCTCGTTTGCCCTGGCATTGGTGTCATCGCGCTTGTTCTTATATTCGCTGACCTTCTCATTAATTTCGTCTCTCAGGACTTTCAATTCCTGGGCTTCGTTGATAAGGTCTTTTGTCTTCTTATTCAGGTCGTTACGCTTTGCAGCAAGGGCACTGGCCTCTGCGTTTAAAGTATTTCTCTTTTCCTTGGATTCTTCAGAAATGTCTTTCAAATCTGATCTTTTTTTCTGCAGTTCTTTTAGCATCTCTTATTGTGCCTCCCGGTCCAGCAAAAAAGCTGGCATTTTAGTAGTTCTACTGTTCGATGTCGACATGCTGTGCCTGATTACAACATTGATAAGAAAGAGATTCAAGAACAGGAATAACGGCTCTAAGATCTTTTTTTGTTATGACCACGTCCGCATATTCCCTCAGGATGGGCTTGGGATTGAAAGCTATGGCAAAACCTGCCCTCTCAAAGATACAGGCGTCATTTGCGCCGTCCCCGACAACTACACACTGCTCCGGACGAGTTCCGTTTAGCTGGGTAAGTTTCTCAAATACCTTTGCTTTGGAATCGCTCTGTGTGACGGGACCGACGACTTTGCCTGTAAGGCATCCGTCTTCCACAAGCAGTTCGTTGGAAACAACGAAATCGATGCCAAGCACTTTGCCTATAATATCGGCAGAGATGGTAAATCCACCGGAAATCATTGCAGTCTTATAGCCCCTGCTTTTGACATAGAGGATAAGTTCTGCCGCTCCCGGCATCAGATCTATCTGATCTACCGCATCAAGGGCAGTTTCGAGGGAAAGTCCCTTAAGAAGCTTGACCCTTTCGATAAGCGCTTGCTCGAAATCTAGGTCTCCACGCATCGCTCTCTTAGTAATCTCCTCTACTTTGCTTACAACACCTGCAGCCCTGGCGAGCTCATCGATAGTCTCAGCGTCTATAAGGGTACTATCCATATCAAAAACAATCATTTTATTCTCAGTATTTTTAGTAGAATTATGCATAGGACAGTTCACTCAATCAAAACCTGGACCTGAATAACTATAGATATAGCGGGATAAGTTCCCGAAAAGGGCATACTGCCTGACGTACCTTTCTCAGAGGTACCCCCGCAACCTAATAGAATATACTTGCCCTGACATTAAAAGCCCACCAAAGGATAATGTTTTCAAATTATAATGCGGGTTCTGCGAAACAAAACCACAAAACAACAGCATTGATGTCAACGTTTTTGAGTGAAATAAATCACATCCTTTTTAAGCTTTTCGGAGGAGCAGAAAAACATACTGAATAATAATTATAAATAGCATATATATTTATAAAATAAAGTTGATACGGAACGAAGCTTGCCAAAAGGATTATAAACCCCTTAGGAATTCCATTATTGAAGAAATTGGTTAACAAAGGATTTTGAGAAAAATGGTCAACATAGGTTTTATAAAAATGGGCAACCTGGGGATGAGCCAGGTTATTAATCTGATCCAGGATGAAATTGCAGCGAGAGAGGGAATTACGGTACGTGTATTTGGTACAGGTGCCAAAATGAGCCCTGCTGACGCTGCAGATACTGAAAGTTTCAAGCAGTGGAATGCAGACTTCGTGGTAATTATCAGCCCTAACGCAGCAGCACCAGGTCCCACAGCGGCTCGCGAAATATGGAAGGACGTCCCCTGCATTGTGGTTTCAGATGGCCCAACAAAGAAAGAAGCCAGAGAGGCTCTTGAGCAGGAAGGCTTCGGATATATCATCCTCCCGGTAGACCCTCTTATCGGAGCAAAGAGAGAGTTTCTTGACCCCGTGGAGATGGCATCCTTCAACTCCGATGCAATGAAAGTGCTATCCGTTTGTGGTGTTGTCAGGCTCATTCAGGAAGAACTGGACAAGGTAACCGACCAGGTTGCTTCCGGAAGATCAGGAAAGGAACTGGAACTTCCACACATTTTTGCAAAACCCGAAAAGTGTGTTGAGCATGCAGGCTTTGCAAATCCCTATGCAAAAGCAAAGGCTCTTGCTGCGCTTCACATGGCTGAAAAAGTAGCACAGGTCAACTTCCCTGCATGTTTCATGTTAAAGGAAATCGACCAGATTTGTTTGACAGCTGCAGCCGGACACGAGATAATGGGAGCTGCAGCACAGCTTGCAACACAGGCAAGGGAAATAGAAAAATCCAATGATACCGTATTCAGGCAACCCCATGCAAAGAACGGTAC
>CAYSZA010000065.1:0-12134 GCA_964435275.1 uncultured Methanosarcinales archaeon
TTCCAGTAATTTGAAATGAAACCGCTAACCGAATACGCAGAAGTAATACCCTATATCACAAAAGACGGTTCAATTATCCGCGAACTAATGCACCCCTGTGTGCATGGCAACTCAAACCAGAGCCTTGCCGAAGCCACCGTGCCAGACGGCGGAAAAACCCTTCTTCACAAACACCTGAAAACCGAAGAAATCTATCACATTACAGAAGGCAGCGGGATAATGACTCTTGGTTCTGAAGAATTCAAGGTCAAAAAAGGGGATACTGTTTGTATTTCGCCAGGAACTCCGCACAGAGTTCAAAACATCGGAGACAGGCCGCTGAAAATTCTTTGCTGCTGTGCGCCGGCTTATTCACATGAGGATACGGAATTGGCGGAATGATTTAAGGAATTCAATTCTAATGCTTGTAATTATATAATTTAAAAGAAAAGTATTTTTATTCTAACTCCTGTACCTATAGTTTTAGTATGAGAATTATAACCTGGAACTGTAATATGGCTTTCCGGAAGAAGTATAAACAAATTCTTCCTTTTGATCCTGATTTATTAATAGTTCCAGAATGTGAACATCCTGACAAATTCAGCAATAAATTTTATAGTAATTTTTTATGGATTGGCGATAACAGAAATAAAGGTCTGGCAATTTTTACTTTTAATGATTTTGAAATCATGATTCACAAATCATACTGCAAAGATTACAGATATGTTCTTCCAGTAACATTAAACGATAACGAAGCCATGAATCTTATTGCTGTCTGGTCGCAGAATAATATAGAGGACCCAGGAAGAAGATACATTGGAGAAGTTTGGAAGTCACTGAATTACTATAAAGATCTATTCAAATCTCCAACAATTATTGCAGGTGATTTTAACTGGAACGTTATCTGGGATCAGGGGAATCAGAAATATCCTCTTTACGGAACACTCACTGATGTAATTAACTTATTAGAACAATTCGATATTTTCAGTATGTATCATACTTTTACAAATTCAAAATTCGGGAGTGAAAGGTGCCCGACATTGTATTTCAGAAAAAATCAGAAGACTCCTTATCATATAGATTATATATTTGCACCGGCTGGTATCGTAAATAACTTAAAATCATTTTCTGTTGGCAAATATGAAGATTGGATCTCTCTTAGTGATCACATGCCTTTAATAGCGGAGTTAGAGTAAATTAACCAGGTTCTAGAGTTATTGTACGTAAGTTCTCAGCTTTTCTTCTTTATTTATACACTTCTTCTCTTTCTACGCGGGAAGGTAGCTCAAAGGCGAGCGGGGCAGAAATGGTTGGATACGGCTAATAGGGTTGTCTTTTCTTATTTCTCCTACAGTTTTACTCTTTACGCTGCTTTTAAGGCTTAAGCAGGGAAAATGGATAAAGGTCGTCCTTTTGAGCTAGATGGCTTTTCTATTTCTACTATCTTTTTCCTTAAAAAGCGGCGTTTTCAGGGCACCCCCACAGCCGGGTTTTTAAGATTTCTTTCATTTCAATGCCTTCCAGGATCTCAAAGGCAAGATTTGCTATGAATTCGTTTTCCGAGTCAAGTAGGGCATGGAGACATATTTCGTCCTCTTTAGTACAGATCCGTCTGAGGGCTCCTGCGGCTTCGGCTTTTACGAAGCGGTTCCAGTCATAAAGGGTATTTATGAGATGTTCTATGGCTTTTTTCGATTTTATCCTGCCAAGGGCTTTTGCAGCAGCCAGCCGCGTAAAATCATCCGGATCCGCAAGAGCAGCAATGAGTTGATCGACTGCATTTCCGGCCTTAATCCGGCCGAGAGCTTCGGCTGCACCCGACCTTCCTTCATTGTTTCTATCCATTAAAGCGTCAATAAGAGGTTCTACGGCTTTCCTGGATTTTATTTTTCCAAGGGCTCTTGCAGCTTCTTCTCTTACAGATCCATTGTTATCAAAAACCAGAACGTCTATCAAGGGCTGAAGAGCTTTTTTTGATTTTATCCGGCCAAGGGTATTGGCTGCAAACCGGCGCACGGTTGCGTCTCTGGATTTGAGGGCACTGATCAACGGGAAAACCGCCTTTTCACTATCAAAAATCCCAAGGGACTCGGCTGCAAGCCTCCTGACCTCATCATCTTCATTCTCAAGGGCACTGATCAGGGACTCAAATGCTCTTTCGAGCCTGCTTTCAGATAGATTTCGCAGGGTTTTTGCTGCCTCTCTCCGTACAAGCTTATCCTCATCTTTGATGGCATTATCAATGAAATCAAAGATCCGGTCCGCTATCCAGTCAGGAATCCCGTCCGGATTTATCTGGCCCAGGGCTCTTATTGCCCCCTGCCTTGTAAAACTGTCCCCTGACTTGAAAATCCGAATAAGAGGTTCAAGGACTTTTTCGGACTCGAGTTGCCCGAGTGCGTTTGCCGCTTCCTTCCTGACAAAACGGTTTTCGTCCCCCAGTGCAAAAAGAAGTGGAACAATAGCTTTGCGGACTTTCATTGCTCCCAGGGCTTTTGCAGCTTCCAGTCGAACTAAATGGCTTTTATCGCGGAGTTTACTTATCAGGGTTTTAGCAGCTATTTCAGACCCGATTTCTCCGAGGGATTCAGCAGCTGTCTTTCTTACAAACTCATCCTCGTCAGAGAGCGCGGAAACGAGGGGATAGAGCGTTCTCTCGGACCCTACCATACCAAGCCCCTTTGCCGCCTCCCTTCGGACGAAGCGGCTTTTATCCCCAAGCATATTTACGAATGTACCGGAAGTCCTGTCCGATTTTATTTCTCCAAGCGCCTTTGTAGCAATCCATCGTACAAATTCATCGTCGTCTTCCAGGGCATTTATAAACAGTTCAACAGCTTTTTCCGATTTCATCTGGCCCAAGGCCTCGGCAGCCCCCAACCTGACGAGCCGGTCTTCGTCCTTAAACGCTTTTATAAGAGCTTCTGCCGCCTCTCTAGAATTTGTCCTGCCAAGGGCCCCTATGGCTCCGATACGGACAAAGTCATCGCTGGCCCCAAGTGCGGAAACAAGTATTTCCAGTGCCTTCTCAGATCCTATCTGCATCAGCGCTTCTGCAGCCTCCAGACGGACGGCACGGTTCTTATCCGCAAATGTGTTTCTGAGCAGCTCAATAGCTCTCTCGGACCCTATTACGCCAAGAGATTTTACGGCTTCTATCCGCACAGAGTAATCTTCGTCCCCAATTGCAGCTTCAAGAGGAGCCAGTGCCTTCTCGGATCTCGTTTCCCCAAGCACCTTTGCAGTTTCTCTTTTTACTCCTATGTCTTTATCCTCAAGTGCTCCTAAATTAGCCCGGATCCCACAGGTGCCCAGTCTTCCAAGGCTTTGAACTATCCTTACTTTTTCTACGGTGTATTTACTGTCAAGCTTTCTGGCAAGTAATCCACATAATTTTCCCTTTGTCTCAGCGCTGGCTCTCACAGCACATTTTGAAGCTAAATACAAATTCCCGTTTGAGACTATTGAATTTACAAGTTCTTCTCCTGATTCGACTAACTCCGAGGTAAGTACGATCACATTTTCCCATCTCGCATGCCTGAATGTCTTTGAGATATCCATCCCGTTTTCAAGATAGCTTTTTAATTTTAAAGCCGCAAAATATTCCTGAAAGGATCTGTTTATTCCAAATCTTACTTCAGATCTCTTTCTTATCAGGAGTCCGAGCCCCAGACAGGCCTTAAGGAGTTTTCTGGCTCTTATTCTTCCGGACCTGCTGCACTCCGTATACGCTTCTGCCACTTCAAGGGCGTAGCTATACTTACATGAAATCTTATTCCTGCACTGGAGTTTAAAAGATAAGTTCATGAGGATATTTTCAATATCTATTCTTCCGGTACTCAATTCCTGAGAATCTATTCTTCCACGAGGTATTCTTTCAGAGTTTGTTCTCTCAGAGCTTACTTTCAGAGGTAGTTGATTCTGGAATCTGAAAAAGTCCTCTCGTACTCTGGAATTTTTAAAAAGCTCTGAAACAAAAGCCTGATAGATCTCTGCCTGGCTGGAGGGGACAGAGTCAAAAAAGGTAAAATGCTGGAGATCTCTCTGTTTTTCTCTCGTCCCCATATGAGCTGTTGAGAGTTTGATCCAGAGATAAAGCAGCAGGGGAGTTCGAAGGATAGGTTTTAAATGAATTCCATTCAAAGCCCTGGCTTTTAAAAGCTTTGCCTGCCTCTTATTTGGGACATTCTTTTCTATAAAGAGCCTTATCTTTTCATCAGTCAGTTTTTCAAGTTCAGAAAGTGCAAATGTACTTTTTAAGCTATCAAAAGGCTCAGGTCTTGAGGCAACAACGTATCCGCATTCCTCGTACTCGGAAATAAAATCGGAGATTTCATCAAAAGGGAAAAAGTTCTCGGAAGGTGTGAGCAGGTCCAGCCCATCTAAGAGCAGCAGGGCTTTTCCTTCAAGCAGTTTCTTAAAATCCGTCTCAGAAACGCCTTTTTTCTTTACTCTTGCTTTTAAATAGTTATAAAAAGAGCCTTTAGAATAGGAATCAAGCGGGACATAAATCGGAATAAAGCCCTCTTTTTTCATCAGGTATTCTCTGGCATAGACAGTGCTCAACCACTTAAGGGTGCTTGTTTTTCCCGATCCTGCTTCTCCGTAAATTATCAGGTGCCTTTCTTTTTCCACAAGCTGTGAGATTTTGAAGTCATACGCCAGGGAAACCCTTTCTTCGAAAAGCCTGCGGGTAATTGGTAATATCTCTCTGGCAGATAATTCTACATAGTTATAGATTTTATCTCTATCTTCCAGGATTACGTTTTTCAGGTACTTTTCCAGATCTCCGTTTGAACTGCTTTCATTTACAGATATATGCATAAGGCCCCCACAATCTATAAGCTGTATTTCCTATCCCGGTTCTATTCTTTTTGTCGGGGGACCTTTTTTAGACTTACTGCTTTCAGTACGTCTCCGGGAGTGAAATTCAGGTAATAATTTTACAGGCCACTTAAAGACCTGAGATAAAATACGCAGGCTAAACCTATAAAGACTAAGCCCATGAAGCCCAAGCATGTCAACTGTACCTGCAAGGACCCAGACTCAGCGAAACTGCAAATCCTTTATTTATTGATTGTGTCAAGGCGACGTAAGGCATTCTGGCTCACGCGCGTGACACGCTCCGGTCAGTCAGGCCTTACACACAAGCTATCTCGGTGCGTCGAAAATCCGGTAATGACAAGTTCCCGTTCTTCAGGATTTATTGTGATATCCCCCTTTTGCTTTGTTTCCCATCCACCAACCCACTACCTTCTGGCTATTCTGGCTGATCCTGCCTTCCCAATCGCTCTCACTCCAATATCCCGGTACAGCTGACCTTCTGTCCTGCATGGTCAACATTAAAAGGTTGACCCCCATTATTATAATACGCCGTCCTGTAAAAAAGGTACTGTCGGAGGAGAAGGTTTTATCATCTCTTTTGAGAGGCCATAAACACTTATTTCCAGCCCATGGGGAAGGCGATCTATTGCAATTGAGTTGACCCTTGAGGATTGATCTATTCTCTTCTATCCGGACAGAAAACAATTTCAGGTTTTTGAGTTGAAATCTGGAAAAAACGTAAGCAACTTCTTCTTTTTATTCTTCTTAAGTTCTTTATTTTTTCTCAATAAATTCCAGTACATCACATAGATTTTTTGCGGTCTCAAGCACGGTTTGCATTCCAGTGCTATCCTCTTCTACAGGATTCCAGGCAATTCCGCCGAAGTGGGCATTATCCCCGATGACTATCATTCCGTGAATGTGCATCCAATCGTGGATTGACTGAATGGTCTTTTCCTGTCCCCCGTTTCTTGAACCTCCGACTGAAAGAGCTGCTCCTACTTTATTCTTGAGCGCAAAGTCTTTACGGCGGAGCAGGACGCTGCGGTCAAAAAGGGTTTTGAGCTGGGCAGGATAATTTCCCATATATACCGGGGACGCCACGATTATACCGTCGGAGCTTCTCATTTTTTCACAAATCTCTTCCATATCGTCTTCAAGTATGCAGAACTCTTTTTCTCTGCAAGCCCCGCAGGCCTTGCAGGGGCCGACTTCTAAATTCGAGATAAAAACAGATTCGGTCTCAAAACCTCTCTCTTTTGCAACTTCAAGAACTGCTCCGATCATTTTCTCACAATTCTGGCCCTTTCGCGGACTACCTGAAATACCCAGTATCTTCATTGAAATCATTCCGGAATTCTTTTATATTAATTTATCATCTATATTCAGTAATATTGTCTTAAGTATTAAATATCTGATATAAAAACAATCCCGAATAAAAAAACAATTCCGACGGTTATATTTCTTAAAGAAAAAAATTCGTATTTAAAAATATGCTGGTAGTTTTAAATATATATTTTTTATTTTTATATATACTGGTATGTCTTTTACGTAAATTTATATATCAAGACCCAGCTAACTTAGATTACTCTAATTATATAGGAGGTTGGTTGATTGGTAACATTTTTAGAAAAGATCAGTGAAAGAGCAAAGGTACTCAACAAGACAATCGCTTTACCAGAGACTGAAGATATAAGAACTCTCCAGGCAGCTGCCAAGATCCTCGAAAGAGGTATTGCAAATGTTGTCCTTGTCGGTGATGAAGCCGATATTAAGGCGCTCGCAGGAGATCTGGATCTCTCAAAGGCAAGAATTGTGAATCCTAAGACCTATGAGAGAAAAGACGAATACGTTAACACCTTCTATGAGTTGAGAAAGCATAAAGGTGTAACACCTGAAAGTGCAGCTGAAATTATGAGTGATTACGTTTACTTCGCTGTTATGATGGCCAAACTCGGAGAAGTAGACGGAGTAGTATCAGGAGCTGCCCACTCTTCTTCAGATACCCTGAGACCTGCTGTCCAGATAGTTAAGACTGCTCCAGGCGCAGCTCTTGCATCTGCTTTCTTCATTATTGCCGTACCTGATTGTGAATACGGGTCCAATGGAACATTCCTCTTTGCTGACTCGGGTATGGTTGAAATGCCCAGCCCCGAAGAGGTTGCAAACATCGCTGTGAGTTCTGCAAAGACCTTTGAACTGCTGGTTCAGGACACGCCGTATGTCGCAATGCTTTCTTACTCCACCAAGGGAAGCGCGCACAGTAAACTGACCGAGGCGACAGTCGCTGCTACAAAGCGTGCACAGGAACTCGCTCCTGATGTAGCAATAGATGGTGAAATGCAGGTAGACGCAGCAATTGTTCCCAAAGTTGCAGCTTCAAAAGCTCCAGGAAGCCCTGTTGCAGGCAAGGCCAATGTCTTTATTTTCCCTGACCTTAACGCTGGAAACATTGCATACAAGATTGCCCAGAGGCTTGCCAAAGCTGAAGCTTATGGTCCTATCACCCAGGGACTTGCAAAGCCAATTAATGACCTGTCAAGAGGCTGCAGCGACGAAGACATTGTCGGTGCCGTTGCAATTACCTGTGTTCAGGCCGCAGCTCAGGACAAATAATTAAAGATATCTTGCGTGGATTTCTAAATATTTTATATTTTTTTAGTAAACATATTTTTTTAGTAAACAATAGTAAAACAGAAATGAACGTAAAATGAAAACAGGATTTGAACTGGGGTTTACAGATGAAAATATTGGTTATAAATTGTGGAAGCTCGTCTCTCAAATATCAGTTAATTGATATGACTGATGAATCGGTGCTTGCAACAGGTCTCGTCGAGAGAGTAACTTTTTCAGATGGTATCATTACAATGAAGAGGTTCGACGGCAAGAAGTATCTAGCAGAACACCAAGACTATCCGAACCACAAAGTTGCTCTGCATGCAGCCATTGATACCCTTCTCGACCCGGAATACGGTGTCATCAAAAGCGTGAGTGAAATCAACGCTGTAGGGCACAGGGTCGTGCATGGTGGTGAAAAATTCACCAGTTCGGTTTTAGTCGACGACGAAGTGGAAAAGGCTATCAGGGACACCTTTGAACTCGCTCCTCTGCACAACCCGCCAAACATGATGGGGATCGAAGCAGCTATTGAGCTCATGCCTGGGGTCCCCAATGTTGCCGTTTTTGACACTACTTTCCACACAACGTTACCCAAGTATGCTTACATCTATGCTCTGCCATACGAGATGTACGAAAAATACGGGATCAGGAAATACGGTTTCCACGGCACCTCGCACTACTATGTTTCCAGAAGGGCAGCCGCTATGCTCGGAAAGCCCTTAGAAGAGACCAAGATCATCACCTGCCACATGGGGAACGGTTCAAGCATTGCGGCTGTTAAAGGCGGAAAATCTGTTGAGACAACCATGGGTTTTACCCCGCTTGAAGGTGTTGCGATGGGTACCAGGTGCGGTTCCATTGACCCCGCAGTCGTTCCTTTTATGATGGAAAAAGAAGGACTGTCAACCAGGGAAGTTGACACCCTTATGAACAAAAAGTCCGGTGTGCTCGGAATCTCCGGAGTCAGCAACGACTTCAGAGTACTTGACGAAGCAGCTTCCAATGGCAATGAGAGAGCCGAACTTGCCCTCGAAATCTTCTCATACAAGGTCAAGAAAGTCATAGGTGAATATTCAGCCGTTCTCGACTACCCGGATGCGATTGTCTTTACCGCAGGCATCGGAGAAAACAGCGCAACCATCAGGAACAGAATCCTTTCCGGTCTTGAAAACTTCGGCATAAAAATCGATCAGGAAAAGAACAAAATCAGGGGCCAGGAAATCGATATCGCCACCCCGGATTCCAAAATAAGGATACTTGTCATCCCGACCAATGAAGAACTTACAATTGCAAGGGACACAAAAGATATCTGTGAGACAGAAGTCAAGTTACGTGCATCCATAAATGTCTGAGGGTAGAGGACTTCTCCTTTACCTTTTTTATTTTTAAATTAAAAAACACCCTTTGTTGAGACATTTAAATAGTATTTTTCTATTGAAGCAAGCTTTGTTATTAAGCTTCGTTTTTACTATCTTTTCTTCTGTCCGTCTGCGTTTTTCTGTATTTTCGAGAATTACCTTTTTAGCTTTACAGAACTGCTAGGTTATCAAAAAATTAATACCCTTAAAAAATAACTGTCCTGAAGATATTATATGATTATGGAGCAGGCAGGAATTATCCCGAGGATATGCGGGACAGATAGGGTCACGGCAGCAAGGATTATTGAGGCTGCTAGGGCAGAAAACCGTCATATGCTTGGCATTGAAGCCTTTGACATTCTGAAAGCTTACGGCATTCCTGTAGTAAAGACCATATTTGCAAAAACTGTTGAAGAAGCCGTAAATGCCGCAGAAGAGATTGGTTATCCGCTTGTGATGAAGGTCGTCTCTCCGCAGATTTCCCATAAATCCGATATTGGAGGAATCAAACTATCCCTGCAAAATGCCGCCGAAGTAAAAGCTGCATATCAGGACATGATGGAAAGTATCTCGAAGAAAGTACCGGATGCATTCCTTGAGGGTGTTCAGTTGCAGCCAATGCTCTCAGGCGGTAGAGAAGTAATTATCGGGATGGTCCGCGATCCCACTTTCGGGCCCATGCTAATGTTCGGGCTTGGTGGGGTTTACGTAGAAATTCTTAAAGATGTCCGATTTGCAATAGCTCCGGTTGACGAAAGAGAAGCCCGCGAGCTGATTTCAGAAATCAAAACCTATCCGCTTCTGGCCGGAGTCAGGGGGGCAAAGCCTTCCGATATAAGCGCGCTTGTGGATGTAATTCTCAGAGTCTCAAGGCTTGTTTGCAACTTTCCGGAGACTGAGGAATTCGAGATCAATCCCTTGATAGTTTTTGAAGAGGGTAAAGGTGCTCTTGCTGTCGATATTAGGCTTATCCTGAAGAGGGGCTGATAACGCCTTTCTTATTTTTCTTCTTAACCTGCTTTAAACTGCCTTTTCTACTCAAACTATTTTCAGGCTACTTTCATTCTATCTCAGTCAGGCTTTCTAATTTTTTCGAATTTTGACCAGGAATATTTTTCGCCATCAGTTGCATTGGTTTCGGGATTATGTGACGTTTCAGGGGCAGGTCATACTAAAAATATAAGATTTGTTTCGCGCATATTGGAGGTAGTAAATGAGGTGGTAATGCGACCCAGGAACGGAAAAGATTCATGCTGGCTGTGGGTATCCTGCTTCTTTCGAGCATTGTAGCAGTTAACCTCCTGCTCGAAAAATCACCGGTGGTGATCCAGCTTGATGGAGACAAATTCAAGGTTTTGGATATCCCGTACGTATACACTGTAAAGGAAGCGTATATTCTCCTTTTTTCCGGATTTTTGGGAGGTCTTTCGCTGGCTCAGATTCTGCTGTTCCTGGGGTTTCAAAGCTCTGATTATCCTGCAGCCGGGTCCACAGCGCAGGTAGCCGCCTTCAATATTCAAGATGAAAAAGTTCTGGAAGGGAGTTATGAGTTCTCCCTTGAAAACGCCACTGTTGAGGAATCCCGGCCTGCCAGGGCTAGTATTAACCCTACAGAGGTTCTTTTGCGAGCTCTTGAGGGAGACGAAAGGAAAGCTGTTGAATTGATTGCATCAAGAGGAGGAAGGATTCTCCAGAATGAACTTGTGAATTCCCTAGATTTTTCCAAGGCCAAAGTTTCTCGAGTTCTCATGAGCCTGGAAAAGAGAGGCATAATAACGAAGAAAAAGTACGGACTTACAAACTGCATTTCGATAGCCGATGAGCTTAAGGATAACGTGGGGCTGAGGGGTGAAATGAAATGAAGAAAGGTACTATGGTTTCACTTGTCCTACTTATCCTGGGCCTTGTAGGTCTATGGCAATATGGAAGTGCGGCCCATGTAAGAATTATTGATATGTACGTTTCTCCTTTGGGGGCCGGTGACTTGGGAAAGCTGGATATAACGCTTTGGAATAATGATTCAAAACCCGTAGAAGTGTGGCTTGAGATTGAGAACGCTTTTGTGGACGAAAATGGGGTGAGCTACTCAACACCAAGACTGATAATTTCCAATAATTCCACAGGCCCATGGGATGAAGGATCAGTTTCTCTTCAGAAGCCGATCATTCTTTGTCCCGGAAACAACTCGATCAGCTTATGGCTCGGATATGCGCTTCCAGGGGAGTACCCTGTAAAGGTTAAGGTCATTGAGAATAGCAGACTTGTGGACGAAAGCACTTATCTTGTAAAGATCCCATTTCCCGAACTTCACCTGAAGCTGGAGAATGAAATTGAGCACAAAAAGGATTCTGAGATTTACAGAGTTTATTGCTACCTCATAAATTACGGCCTGAGCTCTGCAAATAAAGTGTCAACGAACTTAACAGTAATAAATGAAAGTACAGGGGAAATCGTGTTCACATCTTCCGAATTTTACTCCGTGGAAGGAAATGATAAAAGTGCCCTAAGACCCTGGCCGGGTTACCCATATGCAATTGTGGAAATTGCGCATGACAAGCCTTCAGGAGACTCATACATGCCTGTAAAGAATGTAATTGTTGGGAAAGACGGCGACAGTTTCCTGCTGAATGTGACATCCCAATGGCAGAATCAGGTGGCATCTGCCGAACTACGTATCTCAGCTCAAAAGGAGGGTAGGTGAGGTATATGATAAAACCAGATAAACTTTTCAGCTGCCGAAGCGCAAAATTTTTGATTCTTGTGCTTTTGCTTTTCGGAACCTGTTCTGGCTGTCTTGGCAAGGATCCTGTCGAAACCCGAGTTGATATACTGGTCCAGGGTCTCGGGAATAAAGACCAGAATGTTAGCTATGCTTCAGCTGATGCACTTTATGAAATTGGGGAACCTGCAGTAGAGCCTCTGATAAAGGCTTTAAAAGACGATGATCCGCAGGTGCGCAGCCTTGCTGCCCTTGACCTTGGAAAGATAGGTAACCCAAAAGCTACAAGATCCCTTATAGAAGCTCTGAGAGACGCTGCCCCAGAAGTTCGTATGAATGCAGCCTATTCACTTGGCGAGCTTCAAGCACCTGAAGCCGTTGAGCCACTTATTGAGCTCTTGAAGGATGATAACGGAGAGGTAGTTCGTTATACGGTAATTGCACTTGGAATGTTGAAAGATTCCAGAGCTACTGAACCTCTTTGTGAAGTTATGAAGCGCGATGATGCCAGTATACGTCATGATGACAATACCGATATACGCTATGAAGCTGTAATTGCCCTTGGAGAAATCGGAGATCCGAGGGCAGTTGATACTCTTCTGGATCTGTTATCTGATAAAGAAATTGGGCGGTCT
>CAYSZA010000066.1:0-11912 GCA_964435275.1 uncultured Methanosarcinales archaeon
ACTTCAAACTAAGGTTAAGTTTCAAATAACAGAATATATGTATAGATAGATCAGAAATTAAAAAGGGTGAAATGATGTCGTATATCGGTCTACAGCAGGATTCTGGAGAATATAAAATCCAAAAGATACATGCTCGGGAGATCCTGGATTCAAGGGGAAATCCCACTATTGAAGTTGATGTGTTTACACCGAAGGGATTTGGCAGAGCCAGTGTCCCTTCAGGGGCTTCCACTGGTACGAATGAAGCCCTTGAACTGCGGGATGCAGACCCTAACAGGTATGGAGGAAAAGGCGTTCTTACTGCAGTAAAGAATGTGAACACCATCATCCAGAAAGAATTGCTTGGGCTTGATGTGCGAAACCAGCGGGAAATCGATGAGCTAATGATCGAGCTTGACGAGACCGATAACAAATCAAACCTGGGGGCAAATGCAATTCTTGGAGTATCCATGGCTGTTGCAAAAGCCGCTGCAGACTCCCTCAACGTTCCTTTATACCGCTATTTTGGGGGCTCAAATGCCTTTACCCTGCCAGTGCCCACTATGAATGTCCTTAATGGGGGTAAACACGCAGGTAACGAGCTTGCAATCCAGGAATTCATGATTCAGCCCAAAGGTGCAGAGACCTTTTACGAAGCTATCCAGATCGGGGCCGAAATCTATCATACTCTTGGAAAGTTACTGGAAAAGAAATACGGCAGGTCTTCTACTAACGTGGGCTATGAAGGAGGGTATGCTCCCAAAATGAGCGAATCAACCGAAGCCCTTGATGCCCTTGTCCAGGCTATTGAGGAAGCCGGATACACTGACTCCGAAGTAACAATCGGGCTTGATGCTGCAGCCTCTGAGTTTTACGAAGAAGAATTGTACTCAATTGACGGGAAGAAACTTGCTGCTCCCGAACTGATGGACTACTATGTCGAACTTGTGAATTCCTACCCAATTCTTTCCATTGAAGACCCCTTCTACGAGGAAGCCTTTGAGGATTTCGAAGCCCTGACCAATGAGCTCTGGGATACAATTATTGTCGGTGACGACCTTTTTGTTACAAACATTGAGAGGCTTTCAAAGGGTGTTGACATGGGGGCTGCAAATGCACTCCTCTTAAAGATCAACCAGATCGGAACACTTTCCGAAGCTTTTGATGCCGCAAGCATGGCTTCCAGGAACGGCTATACCGTAATAGTAAGCCACCGTTCTGCCGAAACCGAAGACACCACAATCTCGGATCTTTCAGTCGCCATCGGAGCAGAAATGATCAAGACCGGAGCCCCGGCCCGCGGGGAAAGGACTTGCAAATACAACCAGCTCCTGAGAATTGAGGAGGACCTTGGTGAAGTTGCACACTATGTGCAGCTTTAACTTTTTAATCTTCCACTTTAACTTTCTTTTTTGGCTCTACTTTTATCTATTTTTTGAACTTTCTTTTTTTATCTGTTTTTTGAACTTTCTTTTTTATCTACTTTTCAACATTCTTTTTTATCTACTTTTCAACTTTCTTTTAACTTTCTTTTTTGTTTCCGTTTACTTCAATACATAAATCATCTAAACGACTTTTTGAGTTCGTTTCCTGACAGTACCGGAAACTGATTTATAATGAGCTTTACAAGAGTAATTACAAGAATAATTTCAGACATCTAGCAAGTCCGAAAAATCTGAAGTAAAACCGAATCATGAAACAGAAACCTAATCAGATTAAAACGATGTTTTCCAGATATTTTTTAAGCCCTGGTGGATTTGATCTTCTATAGAGTGTGAATAAGCATTCCTGAATGAAACTGGCTGAAAGACCTTAAGACCTGTACCGAATTTCTTCATACAGGGTTTATCCAGATAGGAGTTTATTAAATATGTACGAACTGAAAATCGCTTTGAGGCAGGTTTTGTCCAGAAGGAGGCAAACCTCTTTTGCCATACTGGCAGTTGCTCTTGCAGTAGCTGTTATTACGGTAATGATGGCTATGCTCTCAGGTTTTCAGACGGAGCTCGTACAGTCAAGCATCGAAAATAATCCGCATATTGTTATTACTCCTCAGGATGAGAAAGAAGAATTTATCCATCTATACAGGTACAATTCAGCCCGGATTGCCGAAAAAGAAGGAGTTATAGCAGTATCTCCAAAATATCTGGGTCAAGCAGCCCTGGAATATAGAGATAATGCCGAAGGGATTTCACTTCAGGGAATCGAACCTGAGGCTGAAGATGCGGTTATGCGAGTAAGTGAGGATGTGGTAGAAGGAAGTTTCCTATCACTCGTCCATACAAGGCACGGAATTGTACTTGGTGATAAGCTTGCAGAAAATCTTGAAGTCCAACCTGGAGATCGTGTGGATGCGGTTTTTCCGGGTTCGCAAACTACTTCCTTTAAGGTTGTAGGGCTTATTCACACCGGGACTGGTGCAGATGAAGTAACAGCCTATGCAAGGCTTGATTCAGTGCAGCGTTTTTTCAATGAACCGGGCGTTGTAAGTACGATAGGAGTCAGGGTTGCAGACCCGTACCAGGCCGAAACTATAGCAGGTTCGATTGAAAGAGAGTCAGGGCTTGATGCCGTCAGCTGGCTCGAAACAAATGCGGAAATTCTGAATCTCCTGAATACGCAGAAGATTTTTGTAAATGTATTCTATTTGTTGATTTACGGAATTGCGGGTTTCGGGATAGCAAATACCCTGATTACTATTGTTGCCCAGAGAACCCGGGAAATCGGGATCCTCAAGGCTATGGGAGCCTCTCAAAAAAGCATAATGGCTGTTTTTCTTTTCCAATCCGTCATCCTTGGGGCAATAGGTCTTGTACTCGGCATTGTGCTTGGTTACATTGTAACTATTGCACTCCAAAGCTACGAAATCAAGGTTCCTCAGGAAATGTACTTCGGGCTTCAGACCCTGCCTCTTGAAGTTGAACCCCTTAATTTTTTGTATGCAGCTATCTTCGCTTTCATAATCAATATAATTTCAGGCATTTACCCTGCGCGAAAAGCTGCGAAACTCGATCCTGTAAAAGCCATTGAAAGTGCTTAAATGGATTCTGCCAATACTCGGTCTACTGCCAATACTCGGTTTACTTCCAGATACGATATTCATTAATCAAATTTTGATTTTCGGATAGGTTCGTTAATTAATCATCTTTTAATATAATAAATTCAATATAAAATTGCATAGGGGCACAGCTTTTTACTATTTTTTTTCCAAAAGCATGTGGATTAGAAAAGGGGAGGACATTATGGAAAAGGACTATGATATTATAATTATTGGGACCGGAACTGCGGGCAGAACCTGTGCGGATAAAGTTGCAGGTTCAGGACTAAAAATAGCTATCATTGACTCGGGAGAATATGGGGGGATCTCTCCTCCCAGAGGCTGTGATCCAAAAAAAATGTTTACAGATATCGCCGAGATTATAGACCGAGATAACCGGTTTATAGGGAAAGGTGTGGGGATACAAAATCCTTTAAAGATTGATTGGCCTTCACTGATCGAGTTCAAGAGGACAACTACTGAAGAATGTCCCAGGAGAACTGAAAACCACTTTATCGAGATGGGAGTTGATACTTATCACGGGCGAGCTTATTTTGAAAATGCAAATACAGTAGTTGTTGGAGAAGAGAGACTTAAAGGAGAATACATTTTTCTTGCTACAGGTTCAAAGCCGAGAAAACTCAACATTCCCGGTGAGGAGTATATTACCACAAGTGAAGAGTTTATGAAAACCGAAAAGCTCCCTGAAAGGATTATTTTCATTGGAGGCGGTCATATCTCCTTAGAGTTCGCTCATGTTGCACGAAGGACTGGGGCAGAGGTTATTATTCTTCACAGAAGTGGTAGACTCCTGAGACACTCTGATGCTGACATGGTGAGTTTACTTATAAAAGCAACTGAAGCCACAGGAATTAAGATTCTTATAAATAAACCAGTAGCCTCGATAGAAAAAGACGATAGTGGCTTTCTGGTAAGGACTGGGTCTAAATCCGAAGCTGAGTCAGAAACCCAGTGCTTTCGAGCGGATTTGATAATACATGGGGCAGGCCGCGTTTCGAATATAGAGAACCTGCGTCTCGAAAAAGCCGGGATTAAGACTGAAAAGGGAGCTATTGCAGTCGATAAGTACATGAGAACCTCAAACCCTAGAATCTTTGCAGGTGGAGACTGTGTATCAGATGGTATGAAACTTAATTCTGTAGCAGCTCTTCAAGGAGAAGTTGCAGCAGCTAACATCCTTAATGAGGATAGTATCGAGGTTGACTATACAGGTATTCCAAATGCAGTTCATACAATACCTGTCCTGGCTTCAGTAGGAACCAGTGCCGCTAAAGATAGCGATAAATATAAGGTAACATTCAGGGACAGAAACGGCTGGTACACAACCCGGAAAGAAGGAATGGAATTTGCAGCTTCAAAGGTAATTATCGATAAGGAAAGCGACAGTATAATAGGAGCTTATATTCTGGGCCCTAATGCTGAAGAAGCTATCAATATTTTCGCTGCAGTTATGAGGCTCGGACTCAAGGCATCGGACATAAAAAAACTGGTCTTTACCTATCCTACTACATGTTCGGATACTCCTTATATGCTGTAAATATTCCGGCAGGACCCACACGCAAAAATTCAAACTTACTTTCTGAAATCTTAATCCAGGAGGGGATTGAATTTTGGGTCTTTTCAATTCAATCCCTCTTGTTCAATTTTCAAATTGCATCTCTCTTAAACAAAAATTTAAATTAGTTTTTATTTCATGTCCTTGCTCTTGATGGCATCCGAACACTGAATACAGGAACTGATTAAATTAATAGGTATATATCGTTACAATTTTTATAACAAACCATATATATTTATAATTTGCTCATAAGGGAGTACTGTAATATGAAGGTAACAGGACAGTGTTATAGGACAGTGTCAAAACTGATCCTATAGTAAACTCGATTAATGCAGAACATAACCTTATGAACCACCCAACTGCTTTTTCAATTCTTTTTGAGTACAGATCTTGGTTTATTTATGTCATCTCACTGTAATTATAATCTATATCTCTTTTTACCACCAGTTAATGAACTTCTATCACTTCTATCATCAAGGCAGAACAATTTAATATATTGGGCGGCTACTTTGTTAATAAATCCTTGCTGTTCCTTTTCTTATTATAACATTTGATAAAGTAGTTTTTATATTTTTAGGCTATGATTTCTTTATTTCTCTGCAAACCTATTCTCTATTATTTATACCAAAGAATTTCTTCTTTGATCTAAAAATTTATCTACCTGGGGGTTAGTAACGACAGAAACTGAACTAAATATCATCCTTTTAATTATAGGCTTACTGGTTCTTTTTCTTGGAACAATCTCCAAGCTTATTAGGAAATGGAACTTTTCACAACCATTTATATCTTTGATGGTGGGCTTTTTACTGAGCTCATTTGAGCTTGACATTTTTAATCCAGGTTTCTGGAATCACTATATATTGCAGGAAGCTGCCAGAATATCCATTGCAATTGGTGTGATGGGGGTCGCACTAAAAGTCCCTTATACCTATACTTTCAAAAACTGGCGGTCAATAGCCCCTATGCTAACAATAGTAATGGCTTTTATGTGGATAATGAACAGTTTGCTCATTTACTGGGTTTTAGGGTTCAGTTTTATAGTCGCTCTGCTCGTGGGTGCAATTACGACTCCAACAGACCCTATTCTTTCAGCTTCCATTCTAAGCGGAAGAGTTGCTGAAAATAATATCCCTGAAAAATTGAGAAACTTAATTTCAGTAGAATCAGCTTCTAATGATGGTCTGGGTTATCCCTTTGTAATACTTCCTATTCTCTTGATGACATATAGACCTCAAGAAGCCCTAATCTACTGGCTGGTGCACACTATCCTGTGGGAAGTTATCGGCGCTGTAATTCTTGGAGCTATAATTGGCTATACTGCTGGATACTTACTGAAAACAGCTCTGAGCAAAAAGACCATTGATGAATACTCTTACGTTACATATACACTGGCTCTGGCTTTGATTGTACTTTCCAGTGTAAAACTACTGGGAGCTGATGGAATTCTTGCAGTTTTTGCTGCCGGAACTGCCTTTAGCACCACATCAACAGTAGGACAAAGGCTCGATGAAGATCGTGTCGTGGAAGGTGTGGACCTTTTCTTCACAACTCCCATATTTACCCTGCTGGGTCTTGTCGCGCCTTGGCATGAATGGATGAAACTTGGACTTGACGGTCTAATGGTAGCTTTTTTAATATTATTACTCCACCGAATACCTATTCTTTATCTTATTAAACCTCTTGTACATAACATTCGAAGTAACCTGGACGTACTTTTTGCGGGCTGGTTTGGTCCTGTTGGAGTAGCAGCTTTTTATTATTCTCAGTTTTCAATGATAGAAACTGGAATAGAAAAAATTTGGCCTATTATCAGTCTTGTAATGTGTATTTCAATCATACTTCACGGGATGACTGCAACTTACTTCACAAAGTTCTACGGGAAATACTCAAAAAGTAGTTAAACTGACACCGCATAATAAGAAAACTTAAAAATATTTCATAAGACTGCTTAAAAGACAAGTCGTTAGCTTGTCTTTGAAATATACTTTTTGTTTTATTTTATACAATATATTAAATATATGCCATATCCAATTTATGCAATATCAAACTTCCTTCTGCATATATCTAAACCTAATTGCACATCGAAATCAGAAATCTAAAACAGCTGTAGTACGTGGGGATACAAGGCAAACTCTTGACTATAAGCTAAAGGTTCGATTCTCCAGATAACTTACCCCAAACGAAAAGTGAGTGATTATTCGATGTCATATATATCTAATCTTCTCTTAGCGTTCGGGCTTGCAACGGATTCATTTGCGGTTTCAGTATCAGGAGGCGCCACGATAAGCCATTTTCGGGTCAGCGGCGCTCTCAAATTTGCTGTCTTTTTCGGGGGATTTCAAGCTTTAATGGTAGTACTGGGCTGGTTTGGAGGAAGTGCAATGAGCGGTTTCGTTTCCGAATATGCTTCCTTGATCGCCTCTGGACTTCTGGTTTTTATCGGAGTCAGAATAATTTATAGGAATCTTCGTGATAGAGAACATAGAAAAATAGACTCATTGAGTTACTCTGTGCTTTTTGCGCTTGCAGTTGCAACAAGTATAGACGCCTTTATTGTAGGAATAAGCTTTGCTTTTCTGAGAACATCCGTTCTTGAGCCTGCAACTATTATAGGACTTGTAACCTTTTTTATGTCTTTGTGTGGAGCATTTCTAGGACACAAAATGGGTTGTTTTTTCGAGCATGAAGCTAAACTTATTGGTGGTGTGATACTAATTGGGCTTGGGATCAGCTTATTGTTCTTGAACAGTTGACTTAAACATATGAGTGATATTTTTTGGGATATTTACTGATAAAAATGAAAATTACTATAGAGAAAAAAATCATCTGCTGCAAACATTTTGATTGAGTTCTTTTTTATATTACAATTAATATAGTACTAAATGGGGGTGGGCAATCGTATAAGAGAGTCGCAGCTACCTGAATCTCTGAGGTGAACTTATCTAAAGAGGCCCACATGAGGTTAAAGAGTTTATAACTGGTAGAGGTATGGGTTATCCTGCAAACAGAAAAGATCTTATCAGATTTACGGAAGGAAAGCAGGAGGAAAGTGATGTTCCGGATCTGCTAAAGGGGATGCATTAAATAGAATATAATGTCCCTGATGATGTTACCAGAGAAATCGAATGCTTGGAAAGCCAGCGTACTGGAGAGTATATCAGATTACTAACTACATATGCTTCGGAAACTTGATAAAGACTTATTCAGCTCACATAAGAGCATATCAGACTACTGAATTACATAAACTTTCATTCAAATAAAGCTGAATCATTCAGAAGCTACTATGTTGTAATTTTTATTAATCTTTATTTTTAATGTGGAGATGGGGGTATTAGTTGACTGACAGGGAAAAAATAACTGAAAAGCTAAAAGTTGCAGAAGCTGATCAAAGAGATGTCGGAAAAGGAATTGTCCGGGTAGATGACAGTTTCAGGGAAAAGCTGGGCCTCAAGCCCTTTGATGTCGTGGAAATCAAAGGGGGAAAATCGACTTCAGCCTTGGTAGGACGCCCTTATCCCAGTGATGCAGGGCTTGATATTATCCGCATGGATGGGCTAATCCGGACCAATGCAAAAACCAGCATAGGGGAGTATGTGGATATTCGTAAAGCCGACTGGAAAGAAGCAAAGAGTGTAACTCTTGCTCCTGTAGCCAAAGGCATGCAGATCTATGCACCGAGCGAAACTCTTAAAGCCATATTTATTAATCGTACGGTTTCAAAGGGAGACTTTATTTCAACCACTAGCTTGAGGCGGTCACGGGAAAGGGAAACTTTCGGTAAAGGGATTATGTTCGAAGATTTCTTTCAGGACTTTTTTAATCAAGGTATGGGGCAATCATTTGGGCTGGGAGAAATAAAATTACAGGTGGTCTCAACTTCTCCATCTGGGATAGTAAAGATTACAGATGCAACAGAGGTTGAGCTCTTACCTGAAGCTGCAGAAATAACTCCAGAACAGAATGTTCCCACTGTTATGTATGAGGATCTGGGTGGGCTTAAAGATGCTATCGCTAAAATAAGAGAAATGATAGAGTTACCTCTGAAGCACCCTGAACTTTTTGACAGGCTGGGGATCGATGCTCCAAAAGGAGTACTGCTTTATGGACCGCCTGGAACAGGCAAGACAATGCTTGCAAAAGCAGTCGCAAACGAATCAGACGCTTACTTTATCTCCGTGAATGGTCCGGAAATCATGTCCAAGTACTATGGGGAGTCAGAAAAAGGAATAAGAGATGTCTTCGAAGAAGCAGAGAAAAATGCTCCTGCAATCATTTTCCTTGACGAAATCGATTCCATTGCCCCTAAAAGGGCTGAGGTGACCGGAGAAGTAGAAAGAAGAGTTGTAGCTCAACTTCTCTCTCTGATGGATGGACTTAAAGCCCGCAAGAATGTAATCGTTATAGGGTCAACAAACCGTCCTGAAGCAATTGATATGGCACTTCGTCGACCAGGTCGATTTGATAGGGAAATTGAGCTGAGGGTTCCAGATACTGAAGGAAGGCTCGAGATTTTCCAGATTCACACCAGAGGTATGCCCCTCTCTGAAAATGTGAATCTAATGGATTTCGCTCAAATAACTCATGGGTTCGTGGGAGCTGACATTGCTGCGCTTTGCCGGGAAGCCGCAATGAGTTCTTTAAGACGGATTCTCCCGAAGATTAACCTCAATGAACCTGAAATTCCAGGTGAAATCCTTGACACACTTCGGGTCACAAGGGAAGATTTTGAAAATGCCATGAAAGATGTCCAGCCGTCTGCTATAAGAGAAATCCTTATTGAGATTCCGAATGTGAGCTGGGAAGATGTAGGCGGCCTGGAGGGAGTAAAACAACTTTTGAAGGAGGCTGTAGAATGGCCTCTTAAAAGTCCTGAATCATACAGGGACCTAGGAGTTGAGGCTCCCAAAGGAGTACTTTTATATGGCCCTCCAGGTACTGGAAAGACTCTCCTTGCAAAAGCCATTGCCCATGAGTCTGAAGCTAACTTCATTACCGCAAAAGGAAGCGACCTGCTTTCCAAGTGGTACGGAGAATCCGAAAAAAGGATTGCTGAGGTATTTTCACGGGCAAGACAGGTTGCTCCATCTATTGTCTTCTTGGACGAACTCGACTCTCTTGCCCCCATTCGCGGGGCTTCTGCAAGTGAACCTCAGGTTACTGCCAGGATCCTGAATCAACTTCTTTCCGAGATGGATGGACTTGAGGAACTCAGAGCTGTAGTGGTAATAGGCGCAACCAATCGTCCTGACATTATAGATCCAGCTCTTCTAAGACCCGGACGTTTTGACGAGTTAATTCTCGTTCCTGTTCCAGATGCGGGAGCTCGAAAGGAAATTTTTAAGGTACATACCGAGAAAATGGCACTTGCAGAGGATGTTGATATTGATAAACTCGTTGACCTGACAGATCAGTATACAGGTGCAGACATTGCAGCTGTGTGCAAAAAAGCAGGAAGAGATGCGCTCCGTGAAAACCTTCATGCTAAAGAGGTGAAGCAGAAACATTTCATTCAAGCGATTGCTGAGACCGGGCCTTCGGTCACTCCTGATACCATGAAATATTACCATGCTGTACAGGGTGGCCTGAGAAAAAGGCAGTCGAAAGAAATAGAGACTCCGTTTTATACGTGAGTATACATATACGTGAGTATACAGAAAGTTTAATCTTCTTTTTCTTTCCCTTTTCTTGTTTTCCTTTATTCTCTTAGCTTTTTTTCCTTTGTTTTCGCAGCTCTTTTTTTCACTTTTTCCTGCTAAGCAGCCAGCTTACAGAGAGGAACACGACAATTGAAAGACCGAAGTAAACTACAAAAAGCAAAATGTAACCGTTTTGCCAAGAAAGAGGGGACTTGTGTTATTTATCTGCTCATTAGTCGGATACGTAATGTTTCGCTTGTCATTGCTGTGATTTAACCCCAAAGCGTGCCCAATTCGTGCTCTGCAACGGCAAATGTTGCAGTATCACTATATGGCACTTTGCCGGACAGAGTATCTGGACTGAGTTTTAATGTAAAATTTACGCATCAACAAAAAAGATATTGTTATCAGATCAAACTACTGCTTCTGAATGGCAGATTAGGAACTTTGTTTCCAAATAAATATTAGTCGATGAAAACTATGCTAAATTGGGGTTATTTAACAGGATATTTTGTAGAACATATGATCCACGGGGATGCATAAATGTCGGGTATAAATACTGATGAATTTATGTCAATTTCTTTTGATTTCCAAAAAATAGCCTTGATCCTTGCCATAATAGGTTTTGTCATAATGAGGACAGGTAAATTAAGTAAAGGAAAATTACACAGACACGATATAATATCCACATCAGGGTATTTACTAGTAGTCTTATCTGCTCCGTATATGATTAATTTTACATACGATGCCATAATCTCGAAAACCGTTTCTCCTGTAGTTTTAATTCATTCTTTAATAGGGATTGTTATTTTGTTCTTGGGATTTATAGTTGTGATTAACAGACGAGGTTGGAAAATCAAAAGAAGATGGAAAACTAAGGCAAACATGCAAACTCTTTTAGTTTTATGGTTGGTAAATTTTATACTAGGGACATATATGGTCTTATTTACTTAATAACGCCTTATGCTTTTGATATAAAAAGCGAAGTAGTAAAACCTTAACTGTTTAACCCTCAATAATTATACTGAAACTTCGTATGCTTGATTTCATTCTTCAAATGCATAAGCCCCAAACTCCCCTAAAAGTTCTGAAGAACCATAATGGCTATTTGAAAAACACTATACTGCCCCTAAAAGTTCTGAAGAACCATAATGGCTATTTGAAAAACACTATACTGCATTAGAGAAGGGATAAAGTTTGTCTGAAAAGAAAGGAGGCAAAAACCCGAGCTTACAGAAAAAGGTGTTGTCGACAGAGAAAAGGAACCAGATTTATGCTGGTGCACTCTATTCAATTAGTAAGTTCGCGCCAGCGCTCCCATATGATGTAATTTTCCTATTAATGTAACTCTCCTACGGTTCCAGGTAAGCTTGTTACTGATTTCTCAGCCCAATAGATAAGTTATAGCTTTTTCGAAAACTGAAAAGCCTTTTATCATCTAAACCCAAAATGTAAAATGAATATAAATTTTGGGGAGAAAATGAATACGAGCGAAATACTAAAGTTTCTCATCCTCTGTCATTGTTGTCCCTGTTTTTTTCCATCTGGTGTAACTCAGTTACAGAGGTAATTTTACGATTTTAAGTCAAAAACATCAAGAGCCTTGAAGTTTCAGTGATTACTTCCCTACCAATTCTGTCACCTTAGATTACAGTCAGCTTCATACCAAACGGACTTATACCAC
>CAYSZA010000067.1:0-3836 GCA_964435275.1 uncultured Methanosarcinales archaeon
ATGGTCCGGAAAATGAAAATAACTATACATATATACTATAGGATTCCATGAAATTCTTTTACCCGGAGTAAAATTACGCATCTGAAAAATTTGATCTCAATTGTCTATTTGTGTTAAATATCGTTATAATTTGTTAAACCTGGCATAATTCATAGCTATGTGGATTTACCGTAGTTAATGCTCAATAGTATAGGCTATTTGTTCGGAAAATTATATTATAAATATAGTTAAATATTAACTGACTTCACAAAAAAAGAAGAGAAGGGCGCAAAAAATATAAAAATGTAAGTTAAGAACAGTTTTGAAGTAGAAAAAAATGGTTAGACCAGAATATAATCCGCTTTCCAAGTATCTAAAAACTAATAATTTAATTGAACTATATATTATATGGATTAATTGAGAAAAAGGTACATGAATAACAAATATGCTAATTATATAACATATTATAAATTATATGATTATTAAACCATAATTAGAAAAACTGATTATTGCATTCAATATATCCAAAAAAAGCATATATTTAATTATATGTTTTGTTGATGCACAGTTCAAGTTGATGTCATGTATTATATACAATATGTGATCTTTAATTTACAATGTTCAAATTATTATATACTATTGACCACTATTTTAGTGTATAGTTACTAAATTTCCATTTTAAAAATACTTACTCAATTAACTGTACCATATGATATATATCAGATGAATGAAATTAATTAATTCCTACAATGAGTCCGTACTTTGAATATGTATTTTTTAATATAGCTATTAGGATTAATACTACTAAATGTTATAGTAATAGTATAATACTACTATAGTACAGTAGACTATATATTCATTAAGACTATGACACATTATTGTCACTCACTATGGTTAATTGATCCCAAATTGCAGTATAATTATTCAAATATGTTTATAAAATATTTTTCTCTTCACTTTGTATAGACTATGAGGAATAAACATCTCCTAAAACGAATACCTGTCCTAAATCTCTAAAGATCGAAGCTGTTAGCAGCTCAATTAATAACTTAAGCAGCTCAATTAATAACTTAAGGTCATGCTCTAGTAGATGGTTGATATTTTGTCTTTGGGCATCCTTGCTAGCTTCATCTGTTTCTAAGCTTACCTGCGTACAGGAAATTGAATGTACATAAAGTAGAAAACGAGATTGGAATGAGAATGTGTGAATACAGGAAAATATCAACTGATTATTAGAGGACCACCTAACTTAAACTAATATCTCAAATTATGATTTAAATCAGTACAAAAAAATAAAATACTCTTCCAATTCACTCAGGATGTATACTTCTACCCCTCTGAAGACAAAAATTTATACCTTCCAATCCAATACTTATTAATATCGAGTTGGTATCGGTTTTAAAATAATCCCAGGGTTCTATTATGCTTGAGAAAATTGACCCTTCACTGACAATAACGAACGCTGAGTACAAAAAGAGCGAGAAGGTACTTAAAGCCAAGCTCGGAGAACTGCAACGGAAGGCTTGGGACTTGAAAATACCTGTTATTCTTGTTTTCGAAGGCTGGCACGTATCTGGAATGGCCGAGGATATAAACCGGTTTATTCTTTCGCTGGACCCCAGAGGGTACCGTTTCCATACCGTGACCAGCCCTTGCTACGACGAGCTTCTCAAGCCTTTTATTATACGCTTCTGGTCAAAAATTCCTGTGAGAGGCAAGATTGCGATCTTTGACAGGAGCTGGTACAGCAGGGCAATAATAGAATGCCTGGGAAAGGAAAAGTCCGAGGAAGAAATGGAAAAATCGCTGGAAGGAGTAAACTGCTTTGAGCGACAGCTTGCTGATGACGGGTATCTGATAATCAAATTTTTCCTTCATATAAGCGAAAAAGAGCATAAAGAACGCTTTAAAGACCTCAAAAAAGCTGATACACAGTTTATACTTGATGAATATGGAGAGGAAGCCAGACAAGATCTTGATTTTGTCCGTAATTATAATGAGTACCTGCCGCTTGTAGAAAAAATGCTGGAAAAAACCGATATGCCTTACGCTCCCTGGACAATTGTGGAAGCTAATGACAGGAGCTTTGCAACTCTTAAAATCATGATGACAGTAATCCGTGCAATGGAAGCCTCTATTGAACATGCGACCAGGACTCCAGCAGAGCAGACCCTTAAATATCTGGACATGGAAGCCCGGATACTTCCCCAGCTTAATAATTCGATCCTGGAAAGAATTGACCTTTCCAGAAAGATGGACGCCGATGAGTATAAGGAATCAAAAAAACTTTACCAGCAAAAACTTGCAGATCTACAGTATGAGCTATTCAAGAAGAAGCGTTCCCTAATTGTAGTTTTTGAAGGATGGGATGCTGCAGGTAAGGGAGGGGATATCTACCGCCTGGTAGAAAACCTTAATCCCAGGCTTTACAGGGTGGTGCCGGTAGGTTCGCCGAATGATATCGAAAAAGCTCATCACTACCTCTGGCGTTTCTGTGAAGCGATCCCTAAAGCCGGCCATATGACAATATTCGATAGGAGCTGGTATGGCCGCGTTCTGGTAGAAAGAGTTGAAGGGTTCTGTAGCGAGGACGAATGGAAAAGAGCTTACAGGGAGATTAATGAATTCGAAGAAGTCCTTACACAGGCAGGAGCGATTGTACTTAAGTTCTGGCTCCACATTGATAAGGAAACCCAGCTGGAACGCTTTAACAGCCGACAGTTTGACCCGGAAAAGAAGTGGAAAATTACAGCAGAAGACTGGCGGAACCGGGACCGATGGGAGGACTATAAGATCGCAGCCGGTGAGATGCTGCAGAAGACAGGTACAACAAATGCCCGGTGGACTGTTGTAGAGTCAAACGACAAAAGGTACTCCAGGATCAAAGTCATGAAAACTGCCGCTGAAGCGCTTGAAAACGAACTGAGAAAATAACTGCATTTTTTGTAGTTAAAAATATACTTTGAACCGTCAACCGGAGAGGGAACCTCAAGGGGTGTGAGGTCTTTCGGAATCTTTTTGAAGCCTTCCCGGATTTATATTTCCATCCTTTTTTTCCAGCCTGTGCTGCACAAGAACGAGATCAATTCCCTTTTTCAGATCCTTTTCGTCAAAAGGTTTTACAATATATCCAGATCCCGTATTCCAGATTCGCTCAAGAACCTTACGGTCTGAGCAGGCCGTAAGGTATATGACTGGAATTCCAAGCCGGGTTATTATCTCCTTCGATGCCTCTATGCCATCCAGGTCACCTTTCAGCATGATATCCATAAGTACGAGGTCAGGTAAGGTGCTTTCTGCCTGGGTTATGGCGGCCTCTCCAGATGAAACTATACCGGTAACCGTATATCCCAGATTTTTCAGCATCATCCGTATTCCCATTGCAACAATATGTTCGTCCTCGACAACCAGAATTCTTCCTTCAGCCATTACTTTTACACCTTTTTTCAGCCTCTGAAAACCGTTTCCAAATCCGGAAGAAGATAACCTCCTTTATTGCTTCTTGCAGCAGATCCCTATATAAATTAAAGTATATAACCCACGCCGTATGGCACCTACAGGATGAGAGGAACTTTAAGCTGACCCTGTCTACAGCAGAAGGGAAGTACTTTTTCCGGAACTAAAAGATATTTTTGTCCATTCAAAAATTTTAATCATATTGTGTAAAAATCGAAGTATAAGGGCTGAAGGAAATACTTTCACCTCAACCCCATTAAGATAAAGTATACGCTGACAGTGTGATAACAAAAACAGGATATATAAAAAGAAGGGTCATGAAAAGAGGATCGTAAGAAAAGTTACAAAAATACAGGAAAATAAGAAAGGTTACTATGCATATAAAGTGAAAAAAAGTAAAG
>CAYSZA010000067.1:3936-11885 GCA_964435275.1 uncultured Methanosarcinales archaeon
TGAAAAAGAAGTAAAGTGAAAAAGAAGTAAAGTGAAAAAGAAGTAAAGTGAAAAAGAAGTAAAGTGAAAAAAAGTAAAGTGAAAAAAGAAATGAACTCTGGCGGTTCTGAAGATTTCAGGATTTCTTAAAAAGCCAGGATAAATGAGTTTTTATCGGATGTACTCGAGGTTTTCTTTTTCCTGAACTATCCGATTTTTCTTTTTCTTTGCTGTGGATTATTCCGGCTTTTTTTGGCTTTTCTCTCGTTCTGATCTTTTTTTCTCCCGAAATCGTCCTAACTTTTTCTCCCTGACTCATTCTGGTTTTTCTTTTTCCTTCCTGTATCTGTGCAGTGCTACTTCAATACTGCTGTACAGGTCTTTTTCGTCAAAGGGCTTTATGATATAACCAAAAGGTTCGGTTCTCTTTGCCCTCTCAAGAATTTTATTATCGGAATAAGCAGTCAGGTAAACGACCGGGATATCAAATTTTTCCCTGATTTCGTTTGCAGCTTCTACACCGTCAAGATCACTTTTTAGCATGATATCCATAAGCACGACATCAGGAAAAGTGCTCTCAGCCTTATTTATGGCATCTTCTCCTGAAGAGGCTACACCGGTGACCGTATATCCCAGGCTCTTTAACATTTTCTTTATTCCCATTGCAACAATATGTTCGTCTTCAACGACCAGAACTCGGCCTTCTGCCATTTTTCTTCCTTCCGCCATTTTCACACCTTGTTTTAGGTTTCATCTCCTGAAAAAGCTAATCTTGAACCCTGTTCCCTTGCTTCTGTCAATTTCAATATCTCCTTCAATCTGATCCACAAGCGTTGTCACAAGCTGGAGCCCCAGGGAACTTGTATTCCGAAAGTCCAGTTTTTCAGGGAATCCCCTTCCGTTATCTCTTACTATAAGGGTTAACCTATCTTCTTTATTCCTTGCTGTGCTTTTAAGGCCAGCTCTTTCACTATCAGGGCGCCTGGTTTTTCTATTTCCTGAATCCCCGAGGTCCATTTCCTGCCAGGTAGGATGTTCTTTATTTCTGTGCAGCTCAATATAAATCTCTCCTTCTTTCTCTCCTGTAAAGGCATGTTTGAGTGAATTTGAGACCAGTTCATTGACAATTATCCCGAGGGGAACGGCAGTATCCATTCCCAGGAAAACCTTTTCAACGTCCAGCTTCAGGCTTACTTTCTCGCTGTCCAGGGAATACGATTGGAACAGGTAATCCGCAAGGTTCTTAACATAATCCGCAAAGTCCACACTTACCATATCCTCGGACTGGTACAGTTTTTCGTGGACAAGAGCCATTGATTTGACCCTGTGCTGGCTGTCCCTGAAAGCTTCAATTACATTTTTATCCGTAAAGTTCCCGGATTCAAGGTATAGAAGCGTAGAGATTACCTGCAAATTGTTCTTGATGCGGTGGTGGATTTCTTTTTTACGGATTTCCTCCATCTGGAGGAGTGCATCCTCGGCTTTCTTATGCTCGGTTATGTCCAGGATAATACCCTGAAGGTGGACCTCCCCTGCCTCATTGCGCTGGATAACCGTTCTTTCATCAACCCAGCGAACCTCACCCGATTTTGTGAGAATCCGGTACTCTGAGGTGTATTCCGCACAACCGGCCTCAACGTTCATCTTAAGCTCGGCAGCCATCTTTTCCAGGTCTTCGGGGTGCACGATATCCCCATAAAGAATCCTGTTCGAGATAAAATCCTCCACTTCATAACCCAATCTGGTAACATTCTCTGAAACGAACTCTGCAGGCCACATGGGCTCATACTTCCATAGAAAAACGATTACAGGACTTGTATTGACAACCCTTTCCATATCTTCCTTAAGCTGGTTGGAACGCTCAAGTTCATTCGCATAGTCCAGAAGGGCATTTTCAGCCTCTATGCGCTGGGTGGTAACCATATCAAGTGCCTGGCGCGTCTCTTCGATTCCGTCCGTCAGCAGCTTGAAATCGCCCTGCCCGTGTATACTGATATGCCGCTTAAAATCATTCTGCTGAAAAGCCGTAAGGACTGCGTTAGAGTCATCGATAATACTGTTCAGGGTCTCAGAGAATTTGTCAAGCGTATCTCCTAGTTCCCTGAACTCTCCCTGCATATCCACGCAAACCCGTTCTTTTAGCTCCCCCTGCGAAAGGGCATTAGTTACTCTCATTGTCTCCCGAATGGGAACGATAACGGCATTGAGGATCTCATTCAGGCCTGTAGGGATTTCCCTGAAATCGATCTCTACATCCGTGTCTGCCCTGACATCAAGCTTTCCTTTAACCGCGTCCTGGGCAATACTCTTGAAATCCTGAACGATCTCATCTATCGGCCTTGTGATTGAGCGGGCAATCATATACGCAAGGGCAGCCATGAACAGGATTGAAACTGCAGAGATAACCAGAAGCCTGTTACGAAGGTCAACAATACCTGCGAGCATTTCTTCTTTAGGGATTACAAGTACAAAGGCTAGATTCCCGGTTCTCACAGGTTCGTAAAACATCACAACAGTTTTGCCGGTGGTAGAATCCCTTACTTCAATATATCCGCCTGTTCCTTTTTTTATATCATCTGCGGCCCTGGATATTTCTTCCGAGTTAAAATCATAGAGGCTCTTTTTCCCGATCCAGTCTTTACGTGCAGGGTGAGAGAGCAAAACGCCGGTATTGCTTACCATGAAGGCATATCCTGTATCAAAGGCCCGAACTTCACTTACTACCTCGTCCACATATTCCAGAGGGACATCTACTCCAGCTATCCCGACGAATTTCCCGTCCCTGAAAATCGGGGAAACATGGCTTACCATGAATATCCCTTCATAAAAGTACGGTTCTGTTAGGATATCCTCCCCTCTTGCCTTGGGTAGCTGGTAATAATCCGAGGAATCATAATTCATAAGGGGAGCGACCGTAACCCTGCCCTTGATCTTATTACAATAGGGAACGAACCTGCCTGTTGCATCATGCCCAGGAACATTAACATATTCCGCATCCCTGCCATCAAAAGTGTTAGGCTCGTACCCCACGTAAACTCCTACAAGGTTAGGATTTTTTTCAAGAACATTTTCAAGGATGCCGATTACTTCAGTCCTGCTAGAAGCCTCGTAATTCTCCATTGTAAGGGAAAGCGTTTTTGCAACTGCTCTGTTGGCTTTCATATCGGCATCAAACTGGTTTGCATAGTTGCTTGCCATTTCGATTGATTTCTGGTAAGCCAGCTTTTCTTCCTGGGAAGTGACCGTACTGATAATTACAGCCGTAGAAACCGCAAGAACAAGAAAAACTCCGACAACGATAAGGATAACTAGCTTTGATTTTAGGGGGAAGTTTTTGAATCTCATTGTCTAGCTCCAGCCAGTTATAAGGAGAGGAGTAAGCTTATTCCTGTTCTGCCTGTCGGAGTCGGGCAGCCTTCAAATTTCGATCACTTCTTGAGACAGCTTTTTATAATGCGTGAAAAGCTCCCTGCCCCAGCATAGAGCGCTGGCATCGAAGCTCATTACTTTCCTGTGGTCGTATTTCCCCTGCCTGTCGAAAAGGCAGAGATACATGAATTTTTCAGTAACAGCAATTGTCGGAAGCTGCAGGTTTTCCTCACAGATCTTAAAAACCGTATTTTTGGAATTGAGAAGAATTTCGAGTTCATCCCTGCAGTCGTTTTTCAGTCTCATGAATACGGCTTTGGTAAGCACGATTTCCATTTCAGCTCCGCTTTTTGCAAGCCTGGAATAAAGTGACGGATAAAGAGGATGATAATAAGAAAGCGAACTCATGATGCATCTGGATTTTATAAGATTCTCAGTAAACTCCCTTGGAAGGTCGAACAGGTGATTCAGGTCAGGTTCGATTACCATGCATTCTCCCAGTTCTCCAAGCCGCATAAACTGTTCACGGGGTATGACACTGGTATCCCGGCTTGCCCAGTACTCCTTATTTTCCTCGATAACTTCAAGTGTGTTCAGGAGAGGAAGCATATTTCCTACGACAAGTTTCCCAATCTCCGAAAGTGTATAAATGTCCCCGTTCTGGAGAATCAGACCCTGCTTTTTAAGAATTTTAATCTGAGGCATCATTGCCTTTGAGGTCACGTTAAGAGAAGTTTTTACTTGCTCAATATCCCGGGACCCTTCCATAAGCAGGAGAAGGAGATTTTTTCTTTTTTCAGAAAGCCAGATAGTATCACACAAAGATGAGCTCATTGCTACTCTATATTTATAGGAAACACTTTTATTAAAAGATTATGTTAGATGAGGAAATATATTTAGAAAAAACTTTATTAGGACTTACGCGGTTGAAGCATTTTCCTGTAAGTCACATTAAAATACTTTCTTCAATAAGATAAATATAATCAAAAAATCTTTGAGTTGAATGCGATAAATCCTCCTAAATGCACTGACCTTGATTACATTAACTTTCTTATTGCTTCTTCACGAGTATTTAGTTTTACCGAAGCTTCTAAGTGCAGTTATTTTGACTCGAATAGTCCATCTCATGACTCTTTTACTCGTCTGCTTCTAAGGCATCCTCTGGATACGGAGGCTTTATGGGAAGAGGTTAAGGATCTTGTCACTCCTGAAACTGGATTGTTGATCATCGATGATACCACTCTCGATAAACCTTACTCCAAGGACATTGGTCTTGTCTACTCAATGGAGTGGTAATTTGAAACAAAATTGAGAATTACAAGAAACGCTGTTAATCAATTCGTTATAAATCCAATCTATGACTTAGCCTAAAAATTAAAAAGACTCAAAAATTGCCTGCTTTGCAGGCAAATGCGTAAGTCCTATTTAATAAACTAAACAAAGTTTAGTAGAGTCAAATCCAATTTTAGGAGTAAGGATAGACGATATATTACTTATCCGACACATATCTTTCTACTCTTCGGATAGGCTCTTTATTGTATTACAGAATAATACAACCCTGTATTATTAGGAAAATCACTTACGCTAAAACCGGAAGATGATAACAGTTCTTCTTTATAGGTTCGACAGTGTCTGAAAATATTTTTTAGCACTCATACTTGACAGTACCTGAACGAATATTGTGAACGTTGCCAATGTAAATTAAATCTTCATATGAAAAAAGTATTCAGAAATTATATTTCCTAAATTATATTTAGGTTTATATACATATTGCAATTATGTTTATTATTCCGTCAACGGCGAATATAAATACTTCGTTGTTTGGATTTGTTCAGTTCTTACTATTAGTTATATGTGTTTTGACAGTGCTTGGTCTATTAAAATGGTTATTTAATAAAGATGACTCTATAATTATTTTGCCTTTTGATACAAATAGTGACTTATATAATGGTCAAATTCTTGCTAATCTCTTAACCAGTGAATTAATAAAAATACAAGACATTTATTCTTCTCATAGTGGTAAATTTAAATCAAATGAAAGTTTCTTTTTAAAATTTAAAAATCGTTTATTGAATAAATTTAGGAATGATTATAAGGCTTCTTTAACCTTAAGAGGATCAATCTATTTTTATAGCACTTTAAGAATGAATGCAAATCTAATACATAACATTCCTATGTATAATTGTTTGCCTATTACCTTGTATGAAGAAAAGCTCGAAGCAAAAATGAGTGGTATTGGAGAAATAGGTTATTCAGGGATAACTAAACTTAATATTGACAAACTGCTAGTAGGTATGAAAGATCTATGGTTATTTTCAAAACCACGTTATTATCTAAAAGGTTATCTGCAAATTGATAACTCTACTAAGAACCTAGTTAATGTGGTTGTGTTAGCAGGAAGTCCGAATGCTCATGCTTGGAAAATAACCGAAAAGGTAGATAATAATGATCAAATGCTAAAATTAATTAGAAACTTAGCTTATCAGATTAGTTTTGATTTATCCAAAGAGAAAAATAAACTTTCCTTTAAATTGAACGCAGTAGATTCCTATTTTCATTTAACTAATTCATATGATTATTATAACAGATATTTAGATACCAAAAAAATTTCTTTTTTAAGAGAATCAATTTGTGAATGCAAAGAAGCAACTAAGAAAGAATTAAAAAACCCGGTTCTATTTAATATATTGGGTAGTTTATTAACACAATACTCTTTGTATTTTGAGAAAAGGAAAGACTATAAGAATGCAAATTTAGAGCTAGAAAAAGCAATAAGATCCTATAACTGCGCAAATAATAGCGCAACTGATGATTTCTCAGGTCTACCCGAAATTCTCGATAACCTTGGAACTATACTATTAATAAAGTACACTTGGGTAAAAACAAAAACTGAAAAAGAATCCCTTTCTCAGGCAATGAATACCACCTATAAAAAAGGTATATCAATTGTAAAAGAAGAAAACCCCTATTATCCCTATATCCATTATGGTTATGGTAATTCACTAATGTTAAAGTATTGTGAAATACACGAAGATGATGCTCTAAATAATGCTATTTCTGAATATTATAAATCATTAAAGTATCTATCAAAGACAGATTATATTTATCCAGCAGTTCTAAATAATTTATCACAAGCTTTAATACATAGTTATAAAGCACATCCCAATAACAGAAATTCTGTGTTTAAACTAAGAGAAGCAATTACATTATTACAAAAGGCTTCAGTATATTTAGAGGGTTCTTCACAGTGTATTCCCGTTTTGAATAATTTAAGCTATGGGTTGATGGAACTGTCTGTTAAGACCTTTGATTATTCTTGCTTAAACGAGGCCAATGTAATTATCAATCAAGCTATGGATATGGCTCCACCAGACTATTCTGGTAAACCTTCTTTATATAATACTTTGGGTAATATCCTTAGACAGAGTAGTATGGAAAAAGGTAAACTAAATCAAAAAGTTATAGAGTGTTTTAACACAGCTATAAACCTCGATCCTCAATACGATTGTGCATATTATAATCTTGCTTGTTACTATGCTAGTTCTAATCATTTGAGCGAAGCGATAACAAATTTAGACAAAGCAATTAAACTAGATTGTTCTTGCTTTTGGAAGAAAGTAGCTCAAACTGATTGTGACTTTGAAGGCTGTAAAAATAATGCTCAAATTAAAAAATTGCTAAGTATTGAGGGTAATGACGCAATCCAAAAATAATTGGTTTTTGTGAGAAAAATCTTGAGGGACTGAAAGAGTTAAAATAAACTAAAACACGGATCAAACTTATTGTGACTCTACAGCGTGATGGAAAAAAGAAAGAAGCAGCCTACTAGTGCATAAGTCCTATTTAGAAAAAAATTTTATTTAAAAGATTTTTATTTAGAAAGGATATGAGCCCTAATTAAATCCAATCAAAAATTTTAAAAGCATTAAAAAATCTCTTTACTTTAGAATTTACATACTGCTCTCTCTTTTACCTGAAACTTTTGCAAGAACCACGTGGATCGGGCTATATATTATCGAAGCTATAATAAAAATCACTTACCTGCAAACGAAAGCAAATCCAACACAAGAAAATTGCCTGAGGAAGAACGAACGTTTCAGAACGAGCGTTTCAAAAAGGCCAAATAACAGATAAAGATTGAACTAAAAACGGACTACGAATGAAAAAAACATTAAAGTGATCACAAAAAACGGATTTAAATGGCGATAAAAACGGTTAAAGTGACCACAAAAAACGGAATAAGACTACAGTGAAAATATATTGCATCCTCAAGGGAAAAAATACAGAGTATTACGGGAGTTATACCGAGTCTTATTGAAGATCAGGCTAAAACTCGCGGAGCTCTGGAAAAAAGCTATAAAGAAAATTTCAGGCTTAATAAGCGAGTAAGCGGGAATTTTCTCTGCTCCGAACCCCCCTGCAAATGCATTAAAAATATACCTGAGAGCTGTGGTAAGTGGGAAATGCCATAGCTTTTAGGTGCCTCCCAACCGAGTATATTTTTGTGATACTGAAAGAACATTTTCAGCTTACGGTTTTTTTCTCTTTCCTCTTTTCTTTCCCTTCCCGTTTTTCTACTTTTTCCTTCTCTCTTCGTACTT
>CAYSZA010000068.1:0-11792 GCA_964435275.1 uncultured Methanosarcinales archaeon
AATTCCAGACACTTCTTCAATTTTCCGGTTTAAAATGATTCCAGATACTTTTTCGATTCTCCGGTTTAAGAATCTCCGATTTAAGTTACTTATCTTGCTTTATTCCGGGTTATTCTGCGTTACCCTTTCAAAACATCCTTATCCGTGCAAAGTACTTCTCTCCACCTGAGTCCGAGTCCCGAAAGGGCGAGGCCGCCTCCGATTAAAGTAATTGAGTTCTTTATAATATGGTCAAGCACGGCAACCGTAAACCCTATTTCCGGTTTTATTCCCCCAAGCCCGAAGACTGCAGTAAGGGCAACTTCATATGTTCCTATGGCTCCAGGTGTTATAGGAAAGATCTTTGCAATATTTCCGAGGGCTACAGCCAGGAAAATCAGGGATACCATATATGTGGATGAGACACTTACTCCTACTGTCGGAAAAGATTTAAGAACCAGGAAGCAGGTGAATATATCTATTCCCCATATGAGAAGAGAAGACGCAGTCACTGCCAAAAACGCGCCCGGACGCACGGCAACAACACTCATCTGGTAGAGAAAAGTGGACGCAAAACTCTTTATTTTTCCAGAGAGTCCGCGTCGGGAATATTCTTTTTCCAGTATTTTCTTAGTGCGGCCTTCCCGGAAAGACACGATAAAGAGGATCGAAAAGAAAAGCACTACTGCAAATCCGGACAGCTTTATCAGAGAGTCCATCCAGGGAGCAAGTTCAAAACGGGATGCGGCACCTGAAGACGCAAGCATTGCTATGGAAGTAATTGCAACGATATCAAAGACCCTTTCTACGGTAAGCGAGGAGAAGCTTGTTGTAAGAGCAAGATCTTTGCTTTTTTTCAGGATATACATCCTGCTCAGGTCTCCTATGCGTGCCGGAAGAATTACATTTGCGGATTGGCTGATAAAAATGCTGCCTGTAAGAAATCCCAGTCCATACTGGTTTCCGAGCCTTTTAAGGATCTGCTGGAAGCGCACCCCCCTTAAAGGCCAGGAGATGCAGTATACCATAGAGGCGAGCACAAGCATCCTGAAGGATGCATGCTTCACATTTTCCAGAATATCGGATGCTCCGAGAAAGGTTGCGGCAAATGAAAGGATCAGGATTGCAAGGGCGGCTGTCAGAAAGACTTTCCCTTTTCCTGAAGCGATAACCGGAAGTGAAAGTTCCCGCCAGAGCCGGAATATTTCGGATCCCATTCCTTTGACGTCTTTTGCCAGGTTAACCTTGCTTGACCCTCCATGCCTCCAGTAAACCGGAAACTCTATCACCCTGTATCCTTTGTGCTGGGCCCGGACCAGTACTTCAGTATCCCAGAACCAGTGCTCGTTCTCGATCTCGTCAAGGAGTTCAAAGAGAGCTTCTCTCCTGAAAGCCTTAAAACCACATTGATGGTCATAGAGTTTTGAACGCAGAAAAAGCCTGACCAGAAAATTATATCCCCTGCTTGCAAACTCCCGCTTAAAAGGCCTTTTTGCATCACTGTCACGCATCATTCTCGAACCAGTAGCAAAATCATAGCCATCCGTACTTATAGCCCTGACCAGTTTTTGCAAATATTTCATGTCTGTTGCAAGGTCCACATCAATATAGCACAGGACTTCTCCTGAAGCGGCCTTAAACGCCCTGGTCAGCGCTTTTCCCCTACCCTGCCGTCTATCCGAGTGCAGGTGGACTAGGTAAGCGTACTGTTCCGAGAGACTGGAAGCTATCCGGTCCGTACCGTCCGTACTGCCGTCTTCCGCTATGATGATCTCAAAATCGTCAGTTATCTTAGAAAGTGTTTCCGCTGTGACAAAGACAGCATTTTCGATATTCGCTGCCTCATTATAAGCTGGTAAAACTACCGAAACGCTGGTAATGGATAAAACCCCTTTATTTTCATTCCAGTATTAGGAGCGAATTTACGATTTGTATAAATTGAATTTTATATGACTCAGAGTTCAAGGTCCCCCCTAAAAACCGAAAACTCAGAATTCTTTTTTACTCTATAAATCCGGACTGAGCCCTGGTAAACCAGTTCAAAATAAGTTTCGTCTTCGAACTTATCCGTCCTTATATCGTACATCTGCCGTTCAAGCTGACCGATATACACATAGCTTACGTTGTATTTATCCATAAGCTGAAGAGCTTTTTTTTTACTGCCGGTACTGTAAATGGAATTTACATCTTCAAGCCTTGTCCTGATTTCTTCCTGATCTCTTCCCCAGAACCGTTCATGCCTTGTCCAGCCAATAACTGTAGGAAGCCCGGTGTTTGCCGAAACACGTGACGTATAACGATAACTGCTGTCATCTGAGGAAGCTTCAAGAATTACCGAAGTTCCCCTGATATTTTCCTGAATCCACCTTATGGCATCATAATCCCCCCTATCCAGTCCTTTCATGTATTCCATGCCGTCAAGAGCAGGTTCTGCATTCATATCTTCAATTCTCGTAAAGGTTGCTACTACAGGAAAAACGCTGCATGAAAGAACCAGTAACACAAGTGAAACCGTCCAGACTCTTTTCCCATAACCCCTGTTCAAAGGAAAGCTATTTTCGGGCCGAGTCCTGTAGCGAAGATAAAGTTGATAGTATGAATAAGAAGCAGCAATCGCCAGGAAAATCCATAAATGCATGTAAAATTTGAAAACCGTATTCATACGTGCAAAGCTCCCGAAAATGGGATCATCCAGGAAGATAACTTCACAGAGGAGGGCTACAAACGCAGCTGCTGTCATAAGAAGTGATACGAATCCTGTATTACTCCTTTCATGAAGATCTTTCAGGAATGAATAAAGAGAAAGGGCAAACAAAGGCAGAAGGATTACTAGCAGAGGAACAGCCCATTCTCTGGCAAGAAATGCAGAGATTATTGTCCACAGGATGAGATATTGTATTTTTCTTCTGGATTCCAGGCGGGTTACAAGGAAAGAGAAGATGAGAAAGAGGAAAAGGCTGAACAGGATCAGGAATTCCTTGACTGTTGTTCGAAGTTCCGGCGGAACAAAGTCAAATCCACCTGCCGCCTGTGGTCTAAAAGACAGGTAAAAGGGCAAATACGGAAGAAGGCTGAGAACGGAAACCAGAAAAATTGTTACTAAAAAACCGGCAACGGAGCCAGACAAGTTTCTATTGCGGATATAATGCCCGTAGTAAAAAACAAAAACAACCGCAAGCGTCAGGCCGAAATATATCGGGAAATCCCAGGAATTGGAAGGGAATAAAAACCCAAGAGATACTGAGAAAGTCAGAAGTGCCAGCACATTTTCAAAGACCCGTTTGCTGTCTTTCCTGAGATATATGTTCAGGAGGAATGCAAGTACAAGTAGCTGGAAGGGGATTGCAAGCACATGGGAATGCAGGTCCCCATGTATGAAACTGAAATAAGGAAACTCGTTTATCGTATAGGGGATGACTCTCGAACTGCTCCAGTAATATCCCATTGGAATCGGTTCTTTTACAAGGTACAGGGTCAGGAATTCTTTAAGTCCCTGCAGGTTTCCGAGCAGGATCACGGATAAGGCAGTAAGGAGTCCGTACTTGATTCTTCCATGAGTAAGATTGTATCCTAACCCGAAAAGAAGATTGAAAGAGAGGGCAAAAGTGAGTGCAATAGCCAGATTGAAGAGCATGGACGGTTCGACAGAAAACAATTTTCCCGAAACTCCCACTGAAAGGTATCCTAAATAGTAATAAAATTCGAGGGATCCACCTGCAAACCAGGGATCTGCCGGGGGGAAAGAAGAAGTTCTCATCACTGCGTTCAGAAAGGCAAAATCCATAAATTTTTCATGCCTGTAAATCTCAGGGAGATACATGCGTACAATCAGGAAAAAAAAGAAGCCTGCAGCAAATACGAGCTCATTTGATAACAGGAGCTTTTTTTCAGGTAAAATTCTCTGTTTCCTATAGACAAGTATCGATATAAGGCAAAGCAACAGTACTGAGATCAGGATCGTGCTCCGGTTGAAACCCCATATATACGAAAAAAGCCAGGCTATATATGTAACAAGCACTATTCCCAGAGTCCTGGCTGCAGAATATCCTCCGTCAGCTAGCCGATTCCCAGCTATCCCGGCAAGAGGCATGGAGATCAGGCCCAGTATTTCGATAAAAGCAAACCAGAGAATTACGTGAAGATACTCTAACACCGCTCTCTTCCCTTTAAAATCGATTGTTTAGGTGCACTTTCTAAAGCCCCATACTCTTGAAGTGCACTCTCTATGCATAAAATCTATATTCGAAGTCCTGACCTTTTTATCAATTCCGAAAGATTACGAAAGATCATACAGGTTAGAGAGGTTATTTAAATCCCTCGAAGACTTCCCGCAGTCGGCATTCTCTTTCCCCAACTTTTGTTTACCTGACAGGAGTGCCGATAATATGTATTTTGTAAATAGGTTTATATTTTTATCGTATGAAAAAATTACTTCATTCTTACTCTCACTTTATTTTCATTGAATCTCAAATTATTATTCCCAGAGCATTAGCTTGCTTAAAATAGGGCTTTGCAGATAGTGATAAATATGAAAATGCAGATTAGCGGAAAATCTGTGGAAGCATGTGGTGGCGAATTTTTCGATATTATTAACCCGGCAACAGGTGAACTTATTGACCGGGTTCCAAGAAGCACGGAAGATGACGCGGCAATGGCCGTTGAAGCTGCATCGTCAGCTTTTAATGACTGGGCTTCCACATCTCCGCAGCAAAGAGCCAGGATTCTTTACAGGGCTGCGGGAATTGTAAGGCAGAGAAAGGATGAACTTGCTGTCCTGCTTACCCGGGAACAGGGAAAGCCTCTTGCCGAAGCTAAAAACGAGATAGAAGGTTTCGCAAACGTTCTTGAGTATTATTGCGGGCTTGCAAGCAGTTTTCACGGCGATTTCATTCCGATTCCTCAAAACGGGTATGCTTTTACCGTAAAAAAGCCTCTTGGAGTCTGTGCAGCCATAATTCCCTGGAACATGCCCGCTCTTATTATGGCATGGAAAATAGGGCCTGCCCTGATATCCGGGAATACTCTTGTTCTGAAACCTGCAAGTAATACTCCCCTTACCAGTCTTACCCTTGCTTCTATCCTGAACGAATCAGGGCTGTCTGCGGGTGTGCTCAATATCGTTACAGGCCCCGGTGAGGTTGTGGGAGAATCCCTGGTTAAGAACCATAAGGTAAAAAGAATCTCCTTTACCGGAGAAGCAAGAACCGGAAAGCGTGTAGCCGAACTTGCAGCCAGTGGGATGAGAAAAGTAACCCTTGAGCTTGGAGGGAGTGATCCCATGCTGGTCTGTGATGACGCTAACCTTGAGGATGCAGTCGCCGGAGCTCTTAGAGGGAGATTTTACAACTGCGGACAGACCTGTACTGCTGTCAAAAGATTGTTTGTTTTCGAATCCATAGCCGAAGAATTTATGAAAAAGCTTGAAGCAGGTATTCGAAACTTAAGGGTTGGGAACGGGCTGCATGAAAACACAGATATGGGACCTATTAACAACTACAGGCAGTGGGAATATATAAAAGAGCTTGTCGCAGACGTGAAAGAAAGGGATCAAGGCAGGATAGTTACAGGAGGCAGGATTCCAGAAGGTAGCGACCTTAGTAAGGGCTATTTCTTCGAGCCTACGCTTGTTGCAGACGTGCCCGGGGAGTCAAGGCTTTTAAAAGAAGAGGTATTCGGCCCGATACTGCCTGTAGTCAGGGTAAAAGATCTTGATGAAGCAATTGAAGGAGCGAACAATACCTGTTATGGACTTGGAGCGTCGATCTGGACAAAGAACCTGGATCGAGTACGCATAGGATGCGAACAGTTGAATGCAGGAATTATCTGGCTAAACCAGCACCTTAAGGTCGCTCCTGAAGTTCCTTTCGGAGGTACAGGGGAAAGCGGGATGGGAAGAGAAAATGGGCCTGATAGCCTTTCTGAATATCTTGATCTGAAAACAGTAATGTTAAAAACCTGATCTATTGAGTGAAAACAGGCTACGAGAAAACCCTGGCGGTTTAGAACAATAAAATAAAGATTTTCGATGAGCCATTTAATTGAAGCTCATCGGCGGTTTTTCATAAAGTAGCGCTAATAGTTCAGACGTTCTTTTTATACTTCGGCAGAAGCTGCATGAATTCGGAAGCTTCCATAACCGGCACACTGTCAATCACGCAGATATCCGACCAGGGCAGATTGAAAGCTCCGTAAGCTTCGGCACTTTCAGCTTCGTAAAGGATATAATAGCGGTTTCCGGAAAGGTCAATCCACTGGTTAATGACATCGATTCCGTCCGGAATCTCCAGTTTCTTAAAATGTTCAAGGATCTTATCGCGGTTCGAAGGGTCCCAGGTACTAACGTCCATGAATAACATCTTTTACCACTCCTCTTATTTTACGCTGCCAACACCCCTTGCCGGAAGCCAGGCAGCTTTTTACGGCATCCGGGATCTATTTTTGAGAGCCAAGCTTCAGGGAAAATAGGTTTCTTCTCCTGCGCCATCTCCGCAAATGCGGATTTAACCAGCATGCCCCCAAAAATGCCAATTAACGGCAAAAGTCCAGATTTTTTAGGTTATCACCGTCTTTTCCTTATTCATCATTGCTAAAATCCCCGTGAATGATAAACTCGGAAGGACAGGTAATCATGCAGAACTTCTTCCTGCACGTAGATACAGACAGTATATTATCATCCCTTAGACTATATAATAGTTCGTCCTGAAAGACTATATTATGTCAGGTGACTTCTTCAAGTATACAAAAATTTTAATGAAAACACAGAATGCGGCTTTCTCAGTCAAGCCAGCAAACCTCACAATTTTCTTCTTTTTTCTCGAAAAATTTTGCAGATTCAAATCCCGCTTTTATAGAGCCGTTCATGCTTCTTTCCGGGTAATTGGTTGATGAAAACATTCCTGCCAGGTAAAGCCCGGACGGGCCCGGAGCAAACGGCAAAACCTTTTGAAGATATCCCTGTTCATACACAGGTGCAGTATCCATTCTGCGGAAGAGTTTCGCCCAGTGGATATCGGTCCTTTTGAAATCGGGGAACATTTTCTCCAGACCTCTCAGGTAGGAATCCAGGACTTCATCTTCTTTTTTTGCCCAGAGAACATCGTTTTCATCCTGAAAATAGGAGGTTATATAGACAAGGTGCTCTCCGTAGTCCTCAAAAGGCATAAAGTTTGTGTGCTCAATTACGGCTCCGAAAGGCACGTCAGCTTTTATATTCAACCAGTAGTTCCCGTCTTCCATTAGCCCTTTCTCAAGTCCTATCAGGGCGCATGCAGTTCCCTGATAACGGATACTTTTAAGGGTATCATGAAGCGTTCCAAGCTTTCCTCCTGTGAGTGTATCCAGCACTCCGGGCTCAATAGTTGAAATGACGGACTCACAGGGCATAAAATTTCCTTCTACAACCACTCCCTGCACTGCATTGTTTTCAATTACGATTTCCGTTACTGTTTTATTTTGCAGGATATTGCCGCCCTGTGAAGTAATCTCTCTTGCCAGAGCCTCTATCAGAGAGTTGAACCCTCCTCTCAGGTATCCCAGTTTCTCTCCCTCTTTTCCCCTATCTGACCTTATTTTCACCCGTCCTATAAGCCAGGCTGCAGAAACGTTCTCGGCGTTTTTACCGAATTTACTTTTCATAAGGGGAGCAAAAAAGTTTTCATATATGGATTTTCCCGCAGTATCAAGAATCCAGTCTTTTGCCTTTACTCTGTCATAGGGAGTTGTATCACTTATTAGCTTAATCCTGAGAACCAGCAGCCCAAGTTTTGCCAGATCCTTAAAAGAAAGAGGGTCGAACTTCAGGATCTCAGCAGGAGTATTCATAGGATAGTTTTTACCATTCACAAAATAGGCGTTTTTCCCTTTAAGCCACAGCATCTGATCTTCGAGTCCCAGTTCCCTTATCAGCTCAAGAAGTTCCAGGTCACTTCGGAATACATGGTGGTAATACTTCTCTATAAAATATTTTTTCCCTAAATAGTCCTGGCAATAACTTGCGGCCATCCCCCCTATTTCCGCATCCTTTTCAAAAATAACGACCTCATTCGATTTGCAGAGCTTATACCCGGCTGAAAGCCCTGCAAGCCCACTTCCTATTATTACAATTCTCATATCCACTTTTCCCTTATCGGTTTTAGTTTAATATGAATTTCAGTGCCCTTAAGATTTCAAACCCCTATCTTGATATAAAAAAAGCTAAAGTTTTATATCTCTTTTTCCACAAAAGTTTGTATAACCTATATTTCTATAAAAATCTATAACATATCGATATGCTTAACCGCTATATATGCTTTGGACTAACTTATATTGGAGAAGCGGATATATTAGCTCAGAGATATCTCCAGATGATCTGAAGGTTTGAGGGATAGAGGGGTGTATTACGACCAGGAAACCAATTCCGTTTTTGAAGAGCTTGGGGTATCAGAGGCAGGCTTGAGTTCTGAGGAAGCAGAAAAGAGACTTAAAGAGTATGGTGAAAATGAACTTAAAGAAAAGGAAAAAGTCTCCATCCTGCAGCTCTTTATCTCACAGTTCAAAAGTATATTGATTATTATTTTGATAACTGCATCTATTGTTTCGGCCTTGCTTGGGGAATTGGTTGATGCGATAGTTATTATTTCTACTGTTTTTCTTGCAGGCATTCTCAGCTTCGTGCAGGAGTATAGAGCCGAAAAAGCAATTGAGCTTTTAAAGTCTCTTACCTCTCCGGAAGCTACTGTCATCAGGGATGGGGTTGAAAAGAAAATTCCCTCAAAAAAGCTTGTCCCCGGGGATTTAATACTGATTCAGACCGGAGACCGCATTCCTGCGGATGCCAGGATTATTAAAGAGTTCAATCTCAAAAATGACGAGTCTTCCCTTACGGGAGAATCCGTGCCTGTTAAGAAAAGCATTGAAACCCTGCCTTCCGAGACTCCTGAGGCCGACAGAACAAATATGATCTACACGGGGACTTCAGTTGCTTATGGAAGAGGTTGTGCCGTTGTCACTGCAACCGGGATGAAAACAGCTTTTGGAGAACTTGCCGGACTACTTGGGACAATAGAAAGGTCCAGAACTCCCCTGCAGGAGAGCCTTGACAAATTCGGCAGATGGATTGGTACTGCAACTCTCCTGATCGTAGCCTTTGTAGCTGCTCTTGGCGTATTCTACGGTTTTCCTCTTCTGGATATGTTTCTCTGGGGGGTTGCCCTTGCGGTTGCGGCCATTCCTGAGGCCCTGCCTGCTGTTGTTACGGTGGGACTTGGGCTCGGAGTAAGGCGTATGGTCAAAAGGCACGCACTTATTAGGAAACTCCCATCTGTAGAAACTCTTGGAGCCACAAACGTTATTTGTTCGGACAAGACAGGCACACTCACACAGAACAAAATGACGGTTGAAAGAATCTTTGTCAACGAGCAGATTTTAAAGGTTACCGGAGTCGGGTACTCTCCTTCAGGAGAGTTTTTTAAAGGAAATGAAAAAGTCTCTGCAGATGATATTCATCTTCAGGCTCTCTTGCTGGGAGCTGTCCTCTGCAATGATGCCGGTCTTTTTGAGGAGAATGGAAAATGGGAGATTAAAGGGGACTCTACGGAGGCAGCTCTTGTGGTTGCTGCCGCAAAGGCCGGGCTCAATAAAGTTGAGCTTGATCAAAAGTATTCTCGTCTTGGAGAGATACCTTTTTCCTCCGAACGAAAAAGAATGACTACCTTCAATAAACTGGAAGCCAATTCTGGCGGCTTTCCTTTTAAAGGATTGACTGCTTTCTCAAAGGGAGCTCCTGAGGTAATCCTCGGCTCATGTACAAAAATTTTCCTTGAAGGTGAAATAAGACCTTTATCCCCTGAAGTAAAGAAGCTAATTACAGGAGAGGTCAGGGAAATGGCTGACCAGGCCCTCAGGGTTATAGCTCTCTCACTCCGTCCTCTGGATGAAATCCCGTCTGCTGAGAAGATTTCTTCAGGAGAGCGCATGGCAGAGGAAGAGGATATGGTTTTCTCAGGTTTGATGGGCATGAGAGATCCCCCCAGAGAGGAGGTAAAGGTTGCGATCCAGAAATGTGCAGATGCGGGCATTAAAACCGTAATGATAACAGGAGACCATAGGGTTACGGCATCTGCAATTGCAAAGGAACTCGGAATTCTGAAGGAAAACGATCTTACTCTTACAGGATCGGAACTTGATAGCCTTGAGGATCCCGAATTTGAAGACAGGGTTGAGAGGATTTCGGTTTATGCAAGGGTCTACCCTACCCATAAATTGAGAGTTGTGAATGCTTTTAAGAAAAAAGGATATGTCGTGGCAATGACCGGAGACGGGGTAAACGATGCCCCTGCCCTTAAAGCTGCAGACATGGGAATAGCTATGGGGATTACAGGCACGGACGTCAGTAAAGAAGCCTCAAGCATGATTCTCACAGACGATAATTTCGCTTCCATTGTTGCAGCGGTTGAAGAAGGGCGGAATATCTTTAAGAATATCAGGAATTTTATAACTTACGGGCTCTCAGCCCATATCGGGGAGGTTCTCATAGTCCTTATCTCAATCCTGGGATGGCAAATCCTGCCTCTTCTTGCAGTTCAGATCCTCTGGATTAACCTGATTACAGATGGGCTTCCTCCAATGGCCCTGTCAGTTGAGCCTCCGGACAGCGGTATTATGAGACAGAAACCGAGAAACGTTGAGGAGGGGCTTATTACCCGCCGGGAAATTGCAGCCGGATTTGGGATTGGAGGGTTGATCGCTCTTCAGGCGCTTATCATCTTAATCTGGGCTCTCAATAGAGATTTCCCGGTTGAAAAACTGCAGACACTGATTTTTACACTTGTTGTCTTCTCCGAAATGTTCAATGCCTTCAACTGGCGTTCTGACCGGTACTCGATTTTTTCCCTGGGACTTTTTACAAATAAACCTCTGGTTTATGCAGTCCTGACAACAATAATCCTGCAACTGACAGTAATTTATGTTCCTTTTCTCCAGACTGCTTTCAGGACCGTGCCGCTTTCTCTCTCTGACTGGGGAGTATTACTGGCGCTTGCTTCTACCACGCTTATCTCCATGGAACTTGTAAAGTATTTTTCAGGAAAAAGTTCTCAGGAGAAGAACCGCCCGAAAACGGATTTTGATTGAATTTAAGGTTTGACCCTTCCTGAAAAACTATTTTTTAAAACAAGCGTTCTGTCTGTTTTAGCCCCATTAGAAATAACCCTCTTTACACACCATATTGCTCTGCTGTTTAGATGTGAGTTTTACCTGCTATTAAAAATATGAACTCCTTTTACCGGCTTATTGTCTGCTCTCTTCAAGTTCTTTGTCGTAATAAAGAGTAAAATCCTTTCCAGGGCGTAAGGAGAAATTATATGTGGCATACTTTTCTTCCGGGATTTCCCTATACATCTGGTATGCCGCAGGCACGATTATTGCATCGTATTCTTTGCTTGCCGGAGGTTCTGTATAATATGCTGTTTTCTCATAGTCCCTGAGATACCAGGGCAGGGGCCAGTAAAGGCTTTCGGGATCCACAACGGATATCCTTAGAGTTTCAGGTCCGAGATTGAATCCTCCAATTTTCTCCATAAGTTCCCGGATATCCGAAGACGCCTGTGAATATGTCATCAATTCATCAGGTTCCATGCTCCTGTAAAAATTTACGGAGATGCACTGAGTAAGGGATATTATCAGGGTAAGTGCTAAAATCCCCACTATAAGGGTATGGATACTGGAAGGCTTTATTCTGGAAGCTGTGTTTTTGTCCGCTCTGGAACTCATTTCTCTTGTTCCTGGCGAACTCTCCCGCTCTCTGCCAGATGCCCTGGAAAAAAAATCCCCCAGAT
>CAYSZA010000069.1:0-11622 GCA_964435275.1 uncultured Methanosarcinales archaeon
GAAATTTCATAATTACAACTCATTTATTACATACTTGTATTTTCCAGCATAATTCGTCCTTTCAATTTTATCAACGTACTTAAATTCTACTTCCCACCCACTGGACTTCCTTTTAACTGTCTCCCTGATAATATCCAGCTGTTTCCTGATAGTATCCATCTGCTTTTCATCAAGATCTTTTTCCAGTACCAGGTTTATAATTATCTTGTCTAATTTTTTTTGGACTACCTGAAATTCTACAGCTTCATCAATTTCCTTTAAATAATGATTAAAAAACCCACCATAGACAAACTTTCCTTCAGGAGTTTGCAACATATCGTGCTGCCTTCCAATGACTTCCTTTAATAACTTTGACCCACGCCCACATCCACAGGTGTCATTAATGATATGTCCGATATCTCCCGTGTTATATCTAATGAAAGGCATTGCGTAATTATGAAGGCTCGTTGCCAGTACTTCCCCAACTCCATCCTCCAGTTGTAAATTATTATTGTCCACAACTTCCATTATACCTCTTTCAGCGTCAATATGCAGGCCATTATGCTCGGAGCACTCGAAAGCACTTATACCACCATCATTCATTCCGTAGGTATCATAGACTTCACGCCCAAATGTATTTTCAATATTCTTCCGCATATGTGGCATCAGTTTTTCCCCAGTAGTAAAAATTGCTCGGGGAGCGGTAATCTCAATTTTTTCCTGATTAATAAATCTTGAAAAGAAATTTATAGAAGAAGCATACCCTCTTATGAATTCAGGTTTGAAAGAATTAATCACCTCGGCGTATCGTCTCATATCCTCATTACCCATATCATAAGAAGATAGTTTCCGGATATTCCTTGAGATCTCATGAGCTCGCGTGACCATATAAGAATCAATTCCTACATCCAGAGAAGCACCTCCCATTAATATCATTCTGTCTCCAAGTTCATAACCTCCATATCCCCATCCACGATATAACATGGCCGCGGATAGAAAGCGATCAAATTTTAACAGTCTGAATCGGAAAGGGGCGCCTGTGGATCCACCTGTTGGAAATACAGAGTATTTCATTGATTCCAGATTAACGGGCTTGAAATCCTCCCAGTTTTTTTTGATAATGTCTTTGGTCAGGATGGGAAGCTTTTCAAGATCTTCAACCTTCTTGATATCCGAAGGTTCCAGCTTCAATTGGTTAAACAATTTATGGTAGTAAGGAACATCCTTATATACAAAATTAATCATATGTCTAAGTTGTTTTTCTTGAAGCTCTTTTTGATCATAGTAAGGTTTCCATTGGGATTGGCGCAGGTTCTGATACAAAGAATGAAATTTTCTATCTCCAATTTGATGTGCAAGAATGAAAAGACTCTTATTCAAACTCATAGTAATTCCCCCCTTTGGTTGCATAATTTTCCAAAATTTTACTATAAAAATGTGTATCAAGTTTTTCTTTTAGCAATTGATGTCTCTTTTTCCCCATTTATCCCCAGAATTTGGGCTCTGGACAGGTTCGATCGGTTTGTCCAAGGCTTTATGAAAATTGGAAGAATTATATAATAATTTATATTACCTAATTCTAAATTTTTACATACACTTGTGATCCTGAGTGCGCCCCTAGCCTATATTTCGCACATTGGAGCATCAATAAAAAAGCTAGGGAAGTTTATCGCCTGCAGCTACATACTCGTCAACGATGAACATGTATTCGCTTGCTATATAGGATCTTCATTGACTAAATTTATCAATGACTAAATCAAGGCTGTCAAACATTAGTACTGGCAATCCCTTTACCCAACTAATAGATAGACTATCTAATTAATAAACTTTTTGTATTTTTTTATAATGATGTGTGTATTTTTCTTATGCAACATTTCAGTATTATCCTTTAGAGATCTCTTATTTCATAAGAGATCTCTGCCCTCAATTCAAACTCTGCTTAAGGATTTTGAATCCGTCAAGCTAGAAGATTATACTATTAATATATATGATAATTATAAAACTGTACATGCATATTTTTTAAAAAGTCGAGATATAACAAAACCTAGATGGAGTATCTCTAAAAATTCATACCTTCAATATCTCTAATGCGTTTGTATCGATGTCCAACAAAAATATCAACTAGGGAGATGTGGAATTAGCACATCTCAAGGGGGAATCTCATAATTCACCAGAGCAGAAAATGTATTAATCGTGAATGGCCTGTAAATTATTTAACGAGATTTTTTCATTCCGAAATGGAAGTTCCTGTAAGAGATGTACTAATTATAACCACTTTACCATTACCATAAATGTGAAACATGGCGAGAGAATAAATCCAGCTGGATAAAAGATACATAATTAATTTTTTTTGCAGAAAAAGAATGTTTTTAAGCAAAAGAGATATTAATATCTTGAACAAGACAAGGTAAGACTCCATTAAGAGAGAAATCTACGCCGATGTTTCTCATATCTGGATATTCTCAGGAGGAAAACACATAAAGGATGTAAAAATGTTACCCTGGAATAGGGGAATCTTCCGGGCGGGGCTTCGTTTTTTGAAAAACCGCATCTTCAGTATTTTTTATCTTGAGTATGAGCGAAGGCTTGAGGTAGAGATTCTAAATTCAGAAATTCCGCATCACATAGCTGTGATTATGGATGGGAACCGTAGATATGCGGGGCAGCTGGGAAAAACTCGAAGTTTCGGGCATGCAATGGGGGCAGAAGTTACTGAAAAGGTGATTGAATGGTGCTATGAGATCGGGGTAAAGCAGCTTACTCTTTATGCTTTTTCTACGGAAAATTTTCATCGTTCCGAAGAGGAAGTTGACGGTCTCTTTAATCTTATCAACGAAAAATTCCTGAAAATCTATTCTGATCCAAGGACACATGAAAACGAAATGCAGGTCCGTGCCATAGGAGATAGGTCAAAATTACCTGCTTTCCTGAATGAGTCGATTGAAAAAATAGAAGAGGCTACGGAAAATTACAGGAAGTTTCACCTCAATGTCGCTATTGCCTATGGAGGCAGGCAAGAGATCATCCAGGCGGTCCGCGACATTGCAGACTGTATTTCCGGTGGGAAACTTTCCCTTGAGGAAGTAAACGAAAACCTTATCTCGAAACATCTCTATCCTGCCCCGGGAGTTTCTGTTCCGAATGTGGATCTTGTCATCCGCACTGGCGGCGATGAAAGAGTTTCTAATTTCCTTCCCTGGCAGGCTAATGGAAGTGAGTGTGCAACTTATTTCTGTGCTCCATTCTGGCCAGAGTTCCGAAAAATAGACCTTCTTCGCTCCATCAGGGTATATCAGGCCAGAAGAGTCGAAAAAAAGCAGGAACAATCATATAGAGTTTCAAAAGTCATAAGTTTCCTGAATATAAGGAACCGTGGGGAAAAATGCGAAGAAATAGGACAGCTTCAGCCGGTAAAAAATCAAGGAGTCTCCTGAAATTTTCTGCAAGTTATAGTTATGTCGAAAATAGCGTGAAATTACCCCGTATCAATTGAACGGATTATTCATTGAAACTAAAGTGCAGCAACCTCAAAGTAATATAACACGAGTATTTAAGAGGTTTTTTGCCACGTTAGCTCTAAAATCGTCTCCCGGACTTTTAAAAATATTAGAAAAATAATCTCCCTGAACACCGATATGTTGATATTCAGGGGACGATTATTTAAAGTAGGGAAATTTGGTTGTACCTAATTTTTCAGTTTGCAGGCTTCCCCAGAAGCTTGAGAAAGATTACTGTTATATGAGGGGATAGATTAATTGCTCAAGGGCTGGTTATCCATTTAGAATTAGGCTCTTGGCACTTGGTTTAGATGAGGGGAGTTTGAATGGGTATTATTAATGAGTTAGATTCATGTCCCTGCATGGACGACTGCACCCAGTGGGTCGGAAGATTGGAAAATATCATACCTATGGGTTCGGTGCAGGACTATCTTCAGCATTGTTTAAGATTACTGAAAATTAAGAACGCAAGAGGCAGAGAAACTACGGCTACATGTCCATCAGGCAGGTATGTAATGATAGCTCCCAGAGTTCTGGTTAGAAAACGTATCGGGAAACTAAAAATCCTGAAAGGCCGAACGTTTACTTGGGAAGAAATAGAAACCTGAGAAAACCGGAGGGATTTTCCTGGGAAAAGAATACAGAAAGCCTAACCGCCTGATAAACGAAAAGAGCCCGTATCTCCTCCAGCATGCTTATAATCCCGTGGACTGGTATCCCTGGGGAGACGAAGCCTTTGAAAAAGCTAGGAAAGAAAATAAGCCTATTTTTCTGTCAATTGGTTACTCCACCTGTCATTGGTGTCATGTAATGGCACATGAATCTTTTGAAGATGAAGAAGTAGCACGACTCATGAACAGAGCTTTTGTTTGCATAAAAGTAGATCGGGAAGAGCGGCCGGATATAGACAATGTTTACATGACAGTCTGCCAGATTATTCTCGGAAGAGGTGGCTGGCCACTTAATATTATCATAACTCCGAACATGAAACCTTTTTTTGCAGGAACCTACATCCCAAAGCAATCTCGCTTTAGCCAGACAGGGATGCTCGATCTAGTACCCAGAATAGAGGAAATATGGAACAGGCAACATGAGGAAGTGCTTGAGTCGGCTGAAAAAATCACATCTACTATTCAGAATATGATCTCAGAATCCGCAGGGGAGGGAATAGGAGAATCAATAATGGAGGAGGCTTACGAAGAACTGCTGGTTTCTTTTGACAACGAATATGGAGGATTTGGAAGGGCCCCCAAGTTTCCTACTCCCCACAAACTCTTCTTTTTGCTTCGCTATTGGAGACGCAGCGGGAATCCTGAAGCGCTCCATATGGTCGAACATACCCTGGAAAATATGTACATGGGAGGAATCCATGATCATCTGGGCTCGGGTTTTCATCGTTATTCTACAGACAACAGGTGGATTGTTCCCCATTTTGAAAAAATGCTGTATGACCAGGCTCTTATTGCAACTGCATACACAGAAGCCTATCAGGTTACTGGGAAGAGACTGTACAAAGAAGCAGCAGAGGGAATTCTTGACTATGTATTACGAGATCTGACGTCCCCAGAAGGTGGGTTTTATTGTGGGGAAGATGCAGATGTCGAGGGAGAGGAAGGAAAGTACTATCTCTGGACTTTAGAAGAAATCAGGAGCATTCTTAGCTCTGAGGAGTCCGAACTGATTACAAAAATGTTCAATCTCAAAGAAGGAGGTAACTTTGAAGAGGAAATAAGAGGCAAAAAGACCGGAACTAATATTCTTTATATGTCCCGTTCTCTGGAATCCCTTGCTTCCGAAATGAAAACTCCTGCTGATGAAGTTGAAAACCGGGTAAAACATGCTAAAGAAAAACTTCTAGCAGCCCGGACCGAACGTAAAAAACCTTCAAAGGACGACAAGGTTCTGACTGATTGGAACGGGCTTATGATCATAGCTTTTGCAAAAGGCTTTCAGACCTTTGGAGAGGAGAAGTATCTGAAGGCTGCCTCAAAAGCCGCGGATTTCATTCTAAAGAGACTTTACAATCCCGATAAACGACTGCTTCACCGCTATAGAAAAGGAGAAACAGGCATCTCGGGGAATGCAGATGACTATGCTTTCCTGATTCACGGACTTCTAGAACTCTACGAAGCCGGATTTGAACTGCGCTATCTTAAAGCAGCCCTCTGTCTCAACTGGGAATTTCTTCAGCACTTCTGGGACCCCGTTCAGGGGGGGCTCTTCTTTACTGCTGACGACAGCGAATCTCTTATTTTCAGGAAAAAAGAATTTACGGATGCAGCCATACCTTCGGGAAATTCTATTGAAATGTTGAATCTTCTTCGACTTTCCAGAATAACTGCAAATCCCGAACTGGAGGATAGAGCTCAGGGGCTGGAACGGGCTTTTTCAAAACTTATAAGGAGGATACCCTCAGGGTATTCCCAGTTTTTATCAGCTCTTGACTTCGGCCTGGGTCCTGCATATCAAGTGGTAATTGCCGGAAAACATGAATCTCCGGACACTGGACACATGCTAGAAGAGCTCTGGACTTATTTCATCCCTAATAAAGTGCTGATTTTCAGACCCGAAGGAAAAGATCCAGAAATTACAAATCTGGCAACATATACGAAAGAGCAGACCCCTATAGATGGAAAGGCCACCGCATACGTCTGTCAAAATTATGAGTGTCAGCTTCCTACTACTGAAGTCAGTGAAATGTTAAAAATGTTAAATATATGACGGCAACTTAAGCTGAGTCACTGTCAGGTGAATTATTAAGAATTAGAATGGAGAGATCAAAATGAAAGAATACACACTCGAAGAACTTGAAGAATATAACGGGAAAAGTGGCAAGATGTATATCGCATATCAAGGCCAAATCTATGATGTCTCAGACAGTTACCTATGGGAGGGAGGTACCCACCAGGGACTTCATGATTCAGGAAAAGACCTGACTGACGAGATGGACGAGGCGCCTCATGGGCCTGAAATATTTAAGGACTTTCCTGTTATAGGGACTTTGAAAGAATAAAGCGATCTTGACTGCTATAAATGCTTCAGTAGAGGAAAACACATTGAGTGAACATTTGTTTACATATCTTAGAGCTGGCCCTTTATGGAAATTTGGTTCAGGACCTTCTGGCCTGACCTTCTTATTTTCAGGAAGTTGGATTCATTTTTGGCAAATGGTCACCAGAGAAGGGAAAACACCTTCAAAGACCAGCCTAAAAAGTACTCTTCCACTTTTTTTATAATTTTGTCAGTTTTTGCAAAAGCTAGTAGAGAAATGATAAACTAGATTGCCAAGCTTAAGAGGGTAAGAAGAACATGCCTGAGGTAATTCGTGGCGATTTTCTCATATAACTCTCTCGGGCTGCATTAAGTATAATTGACATAAATTCATTCTCTTCTCCATGTTAATAGGACTCACCGGTACACCGGGTACTGGAAAAACCTCAGTAAGCAAGTTTCTTGAAAAAGCAAGGCATTGGAAAGTAATCCACCTTAATGACCTAATCAAAGAGGAACATCTTTACAGCGAGATTGATAAAGAAAGGGATGCAGTCATTGCGGATATAGAACTTGTGAAGTTGCGCCTTGCAGAGGTTGTCAGTGGAAGAGAAAACGAAGTAGTAATTCTTGAGAGTCATCTTGCCCATTACATTGCGAATATTGCGATTGTACTCAGACTATACCCGTCTGAACTAAAAATAAGGCTGAAAGCACGCGGCTATTCAGAAGAGAAAGTAAGAGAAAACATTGAGGCTGAAGCTCTCGATGTGATTCTGGTTGAAGCATCTGAATGGTGCGAAAAAGTTTTTGAAATCAATACCACAGGAAAGAGCATCGAAGAAACGGGAAAGGATATAGAAAAAATCATAGATCATATTTTAAGCGGCAATGAAAAAGAGTTGTCGGAATATGAACCCGGATCCATTGACTGGATTGACCTGGTTCCTTAATCTTAGGAGCTGTTTTTGATAAAACTTTTTTGTAAAAAGTTTTTAGAAAAGTGGTAAGGGATATGGGGATAGAATCCCCGGAAGATTAATACTTCCTTTTCCCTTAAATTACTCAGTTACAACAGTCAGGACAATCGCCTGAAGGACATTTTTAGCATTTGACTTTAATCGTAACGGTTGCACAATCGGTCTTTCCATCCTTACCTTTTATACAGTATTTGAAACTGTCAGTGCAAGATTTTTTGCAACTTGCTGGCTTTGTGTAGCAGAATTTACCGTTACTCTGCATACAGACCTTGCCGCCCAGTTTGGTAGTAAAACATCCTGTAGATGTAACTTTAAGGTTGCATCCTTTGTCATTCTTCAGAACGTTATAGCAGCAGGACTTACAATTACAATTAAATGTATCGTCTCTTGCATCTGTTTTACACTTGTTTTTGTTGCAAGCGATGTCAGATGCAGCAGCAGCTCCTGTCATTGACATGACAAAGAAGACCAGCGTAAAAATACATATTGTCTTAAATATACTTCTTTGCATTATATATCCTCCATAGTATACACTCAACCATAAAATTTTCAAAGCTATTGGTTTAAAATCCAATTTTCACAGATAGCAAAAATATACTCTTCCAGATTAAACCCCCGTTTTATCAGGAAGATATATTTTCATATGATTGAGTGATCTTTCTTTACTATTTCCATAACAAACAGTTAAAATTTTAACTGCTTGTTCTTAGATTTCATGTACCCTTTACTTTTCAAAAATATAGGTATTCATCAATGTGTTTAGTAATAATATCGATTGCAGCAACTGACCTAGTATGTCAAATTAAGGTTAAAATGTTGAAGCATATTATCACAAAACACAGAGAAATTACCCCATATTTTATGAAAAAGTTTTAAGAGTACACTAAATAGGAATAGTACTTTCTTTTATTAAAAACTTTCTCAAGTTAAAACACCAGCTTAACCATTTCTCGCACTTTTTGAATATTTATTGACAGAGGTTATCCGAAAATATAACTGTGAATTGATTTCAAATCATGAAAATAAAATTGACTTCAAAATCAATACTGATCAATGAGTTTTCAGTAAGAAACTACAAATAGATATAGATAAACACGAATTGAATCCATCTGTGTTTATCCACGATTTATTGAGAGTATGGAATCGGTGCACTAGAGAACAAATAGTTGAGTCTGGACACACTAGAAATCTAAAAATTATTGATAAAATTCCTCTGCAAAACCTATACTCCTTTGGCTTAAGATTTCAAGAGGCTAAAAATGAGTAATAGTGGAGATAAAACCTATATTCGGCAGGTCGACATTAAATTTTGAGTATTTTTAGTAATGGTGTTTTTAAAACATTGTGCAAATACTTATTTGGTTGGAAACTAGTTAACACATGACCAAAATCTCATGACATATATAAACAATGACCCATTTTTGCAATAATGGTTAGTATCAGGGACAATGTGTTTTCCAGCAAAAACGCTATTAGTAAAAATACTACGAAAAAAACAAGTTACCTGCCGAAAGTAGGATAAAAGAAGATGAGAACCGAGTTTGATAGATCTACTAGTTAAGGGCACTCTAATAATAGAAGGAATATGAGAAGAAACAAAAAGAGACTTATTTCTTATTAAATTATAAGAGTGTCATAAAGAAGAGATATTATCGCTGGAGGAGACATTTCTGAGGCGAGTTACTCCGTCTATTTCCTTGATCACTTCTACAATTGACTTTGGAACAAGATGTTCCCATTTTTCCCCTGCAATCATCCTTCTTCGGATCTCTGTGCCTGAATATCTCTCCCGAACGTAGAGAGGAGATTCTTTTACGCAAAATCCGGCCTCCCGGAAGAGCTGAATAACCAGCGGATTGTTTGAGTACACTACTTCAAAATTCGGGGTCCGGGATGCAACGTGACGGACCCAGATCGAATTGTACCTGACGTCTTCGATGGGGAGAACGTAGTGTCGGATAGGGAGGTTTTCAAGCGCATTGTATAACATCAGCACTCTCTCCCCTGCCGTAAATGGGTCAGTAGATTCATGACTTTTTTGGGCGCTTCCTATGCCTATGACGAGTTCGTCAACTTCTTCAGCAATCTGCTTGATTATGGCATGGTGCCCGAAATGATACGGTTGAAAACGTCCAATATAGAAAGCTCGCATCATCCCGGATTCCAACCTCCAAGCCATATTTGGGTTATTTCTCGATATATTTGGATTTCAGATAATTTCGTTACGGATCCCTGTCTCAAAGCTGAACTCTTTACAGACTTCGGCAAAATGTTCAGCATTGTTTTTGCGCTTCATGTCAATAAGCTTTCCGACAAGTTCGAGACCCGGCTTGGGATCTTCCATAATTTCCATTTCATCGCGGACCATATCGAAGTATTTCTCTCCTATATCTGTCCTTATAAAGACCGAGTTCCATCCATCGGGAGCTCCAACTGAACCTACCGAAATGTCAGCAAAGACTGAAGTGTAGTCACAGCAGTGGTGGCAGGGGTTTCGGGCGTATTTGGCTACATCCTTAATGGGCACGGAATGAACCTCGCCGTCACTTGTGTAGACCCAGAATTTACCTTTGGTAAACTCCATCTTCCTGATATCCTCGACCTTTACTTTCATGATTTCAGGAATAATCTTCTCAAGCATTACGTCATGATGGAAACTTTCCATACAGAGTAATCCAATAATAAGCACAATTTTTTCGCTTACATTATCCCGGATTAGCCGTGCAGAATGGGCCTGGCAAGGCACCCCGACGACTGCAATCCTGTCGTATTTTTCAAAGGCTTCCCTGAGAGCTGCGACTACCGGGTCAGAGGTGTATTTGGTTCCTCTTGTCCTCTCGACATCCTCAGCACTTGTCAGTAAAACTACTTCAGGTTCCCATTTCTCGTTTCTAGTAATTCCGACGGCACAGTCTATTTTGTCTTGCTTGAAAAGGGCTTTAAGGATACCGCTGGTAACTCCTCCATCCTGGCTGCCGGCACTGTCTCTGGACTTTGCGGCAAAAAACTTGCGCACATTTGCAAGTTCATTTTCAATGAAGCCGTCTACTACTGGACAGATTCTACTGCAGGTTAGACAACCTTCACAAACTAGATATCCAGCTCCCTTTTCATACAGGCGCAGATCGTTCGGATCACGAATTTCTGCCGCCTTCTTTACAGTAACAGCCCCTATGGGACACACGGCCTCGCATGCCCCGCAGGCTGCGCATACGTCATGTTCAATGACTTCTGCAATCTTTGGTGGCAATTAGTTACCTCCAATGCATTGATATACTTGCCTTACAGACAAGATGTTTTTTAAAAACATAAAAATAAAAATAAAAAATATTATGCAGGATGTAATAAATTTACATCTTTGCAATGATTTCTTTACCTATAAGCTTTATTGCTTTTTCTTTGTCAGGACCGATCGGAGATCCGGCAACAATCTGGGTAACTCCGATTGCCTCAAGGTCCCTGATTCTCTTCATGCAGTCCTCAGGAGTTCCGCAGATAGCAAAGGCCTCGATCATCTGAGGGGTAACAAGTCCGCCCATAAGAGCTCCGAAGTCTCCCTTGGCAATAGCTGCACCGATCTGGCTCTTGGCTTCGACTGGAATTCCATGGCGCTCGAGAACAAGGTCAGGGGAACCTGCAACAATGAAGGCAACTACTACTTTTGCAGCATTGACCGCTTTTACAGGGTCCTTGTCAATTGAGAAGCAGGCATATGCTGTAACATCGACCTCGCTCGGGTCACGGCCAGCTTTTTCAGCCCCTTTCTTGATCTGTTCAACGGCAACTTCGAAGTCCTTGGGATGGGAAGCATTAATAAGGACACCATCTGCGATCTCACCGGCAAGTTCGAGCATCTTGGGACCCTGGGCACCCATGTAGATAGGAACGTTTCCAGCATTGAAAGCAAGCTTGGCACCTGCGAACTTAATCATTTCTCCATCCATTGAGACCTTCTGGCCTGAGATGAAACCTCTTATTGCCTGGATTGCTTCTTTGGTGGTTGCAAGAGGCTTTTCCCATGCAATGCCCATGGCATCGAAGGTTGCCTTGTCCCCTGGCCCAAGGCCGAGAACTGCCCTGCCGCCTGAGATCTCTGCAATTGAGGCAATGCTTGATGCAGTAATTGCTGGGTTTCTGGTATAGGAGTTTGTAACACCGGAACCGATCTTGATACT
>CAYSZA010000070.1:0-11605 GCA_964435275.1 uncultured Methanosarcinales archaeon
GTCAGAAAGTTATTACTTTTAAAAATATAAAATTTCATCGCCTTAAAATTATTCTCACCGGGGTAAAACTAAAGCAACAGTGAGTAGAAATTTTATTCTCAGTAACCCTGTGGATATTACAAAATCTTACTCAAAAACGATTTTGTCCGCTCATTCCAGGCATTAAAGAAAATTTCCTGGGGTGTGTCTTTCTCAACTATGACACCCTCATCCATGAAAAGCACGCAATTTTCCACTTCCCCTGTAAAGCCCATCTAATGATTTACGACGATCATTGTCATTCCTTCTTTTGCGAGATCTTTCATGAAGTTTAACTTTCCCAACTATCTCGGGATCAAGGGCAGATGTAGGCTCGTCAAAAAGCATAACCTTCGGGCGCGTCACAAGAGCCCGTTCGATTGCGACTCTCTGCTGCTGGCCTCCGGATAAGGAACTGGGATAGACGTCGGCTTTGTCTTCAAGTCCCACTTTTTTCAGGAGATCACGGGCGCGGTCATAAGCTTCTTTTTCTAGCAGACCACAAACTTTTATCGGCGCAAGAGCCACTACTATAAAACAGGAGACTTCTATCGGTTTGTCCTAGAGTAAAATGAGAAATGAAAAACTTATCATATGAGCTTCAGTAAGCTTGATGTAATTTATATAAAGTAGTTAATATAAACATTTTTAAAGCTTTTCTCCGAAAACAGTAATAAAAAAGCTAGAAACTTTATTCAAATATTTTTTATAATCCTCAATTCCAAGAGATATAAAATAGAGTTGACTTATGTCAAGTTGTACTTAAAAAAACTAAAATCGTAGCCTTTTAAAAAGGCTACTGAGATTATCCATTTTTATACTGCTAAATTAAGCTTCTTCGCCTTTAGTATCGTCAGCTGGAGCTGCGTCTTCGGCTGGAGCTGCATCTTCGGCTGGAGCTGCGTCTTCGGCTGGAGCTGCGTCTTCAGTTGCTTCAACTGCACCTTCGGTTGCAGTTATAGCTGCAATGTCTCCAGTTTCATTGTCAGTTACGTTTTCAGATGCATTTTCTGTTAAAGCAGTTTCGTTTTCAGATGCATTATCTTCTGCTACGGGGGCTTCATCAGTCACTTCTTCTGCGGCTTCCTCTTCTGTTCCAGTGTCAGCCTTTTCAGCACAGCCGGCTGCAAAGATAACAGTAGCAATAACGAGGAGCATTGCCATAATCTTTAACATTTTTTTCATTAATAATACCTCTAAAGTTCTCTTCCTTTTTTACACCCAGCTCATACAAAATTATGAGATTTTCATATGAGATATTTATGCATGAACCACCAATAACATTAAAACTTTTCGATTTGGTAAAAAAATAATATACCGAAATAGTTTATATAATTAGAATGCATACCCCATTCTGACTACTTTTGGATAGTTAGGACTATAGAATTCCTTTGAAGTCATTATTTAGCAATATTTCTGAAATAAATATCAGAAGGCGAATAAATGCATGAGAGATTGAGAAAAAAAGACCTCTTAGTGAGAGAAAAGTATTTAAATGTGACATAATATTCCCCCGTTCAGCAAGTGCAAGTCTGTAAATACCCGGTTTGAAAAAAGTTGTGAAAACAGATTGAGGATAAAACACTGAAAAGTTACAAAACTCTTAAGTGCTGTGGAAAGGCTCAGAAGGAATTCAAAAATTCCCTGTTCATAGGTTATGCCAGACCTGTAGAAAGTGAAGCTGAGGCAAAAGCTTTCATAAAGGGGATAAAGGAGTTACACCGGGATGCAAACCATAATGTTTCGGCTTATTTTGTAAAACAGGAAAGCTCTCTTGCTGTAAAATACGATGACGACGGAGAGCCTGCAGGCAGCTCGGGAAAACCCGTTTTTAAAGTTATGGAGTCAAAAGAAATCCTGAATGCCGTTGTAGTCGTGACCCGGTATTTTGGTGGAATAAAACTGGGTTTTGGGGGGCTTTCGAGAGCTTACCGGGATGCGGCACTTTCTGCTATTGAAGAAGCAGGAATCGTTGAGGTCTTCGAACAGGTAAGACTAAGAATACGTCTGGGATACGCGGAAGGCCAGAAAATCAGGAATCTCATAGAAAAATACGGGACAATCCAGGAAGAAATATACTCGGATACCGTGGAATTTATCCTTCTTGTAAGAAAGGAACTTGAAGACAAGTTTATTAAAAAGATAAAGGATCATACAAAAAATAAAGTTGAACTCGAGGAACTTTAACCTGAACAAATAGGTTTTGCTCTTACTAGCTGAACAGGAAACTTCCGTTTAAGAGGGAGAAAGAATAAAGTGCGGCAGGTCATTAGGAAAATTTTGGAGAATTATAAGATCAACTCATATAAACATCAATTCATATAATTTAGAAGGCTTCCGACTACAAGTGAGCTTTAATATGTATATGTCACGGTAAGGTTAAGGTTGAAAACGTTTTATACTCCGGACTCTATAATTAAATTTATAGCGAGTGCTGGAAGTGTAGACCTTGAGATATAATAACTTTTCAATTCTGCTTGTTTCACTAATTTTGTTTCTGGGGATAGGGACATTCTCGTTTTCGGCTGCCAGTGAGGTCCTAATCGGTACCGAGCAGGAAATTACCTCAGCTTATGGAAATCAGGTTAACCCGGTTATCTCAGGGAATTACGTTGTCTGGCAGGATCAGAGGCGTGGAAACTGGGACATTTATGCGTATGATCTTTCATCCGGAAGGGCAGAGGTTGCCATTTTTTCAGACTCGAAAGATGAAATGGAGCCGGCAATCTCAGGCAGCCGTGCAGTTATCTCGAACAACAGGAGAGGCAACTATGACATTTATCTGTACGACCTTGCCTCAGGAAAGGAAACCCGGATTACTTCGGACGAATCCTCTCAGACAGAACCTGCAATCTCAGGGGATATAATAGTCTGGGCAGACCGCAGGAATCAAAATATGGATATTTACATGTATGACCTCGCCTCAAAAACAGAAACACGGATAACTACAGATAAGTCCGACCAGACTCAGCCTGCAATCTCGGGAAACATTATAGTCTGGAAAGATTCGCGCAACGATAACGATGACATCTATATGTATAATCTCAATACAGGTAAAGAGGCCCCAGTAGTTACGGATCCTGCAGAGCAGGCAAACCCTGCTACTGAAGGTAACTACATTGTCTGGGAAGATAGGCGCTCTGGAAACCTTGATATCTATATGTATGACCTCTCCAGCCAGCAGGAAAAAGTCGTTACTAGCAATCCTTCCCCTCAAAAGACTCCTGCTATTTCGGATGGAAGAATAGTATGGGCTGACGGAAGGATTAAAGGGACAAATATTTTTATTTACGACATTGCCACAGGACAGGAGAAGGCCGTATCTATAGCTTCGGAATATCAGAGCAATCCTTCAATTAGCGGCAACAGGATAGTGTGGCAGGATAAGCGCAAGGGTACAATGGATATCCTTATGTTTACAGAAGTTGTTCCCGAAAAGGAACCTGAGGCAGAAGGGAAAAAAGTGGAAACCGTAGAAAAAGCTCCGCTTGGTGTTTATCCTGTGTCATCAGCTATTCTGGCGGCATATCTTATTGCAGCTGCCAGACAAAACAGGAAAAGGAAAGGCTGACCTATCCTGCATCCTTTTGAAGAATTGTAAAGCTACTGACATAAGGCTTGAAGGGTGTAAAGCCTTGCGATATTCAGAGTCTGAAAAAGGTGAACAGCAGGCTAACAATCGTACTTTACACCCTGGAAGTCGAGGTCTCTTATGTAATTTTGAGGTCTCTTATGTGACGTTCGTACCGCTCTTCCCAGGCTGGAGCAGTTACACAGACCTGCTTGAGGTTTCCACGGAACCAGAACCTCTTTCCTGCAGGTACAATGACCACATCTCCGGCCTGGGCCTCAAATTCTCTGTCCTCAACTATCCAGACGCCGCTACCTTCCAAAATATAATAAATGAAGTCGCTTCTTTCGTGCAGGAATTCTTCTGTATGCCCTTTCTCGGTTTCCTGGTACAGTACAGCGGCATTTCTGGATTCAGCTTTAGTAGTGTAGATTTGCATCTTCACCCCATGCTTCTCAATCACTGCCGCGTCCTGAGGCTTAAAAACAATGCGTCTGGATTCTGCAGGGTCAGAAGGCTGCAGTTCCGGAAGAAAATCTCCTTCAAGCGAATTATGAAGGAGAAGATTTTTCTCAAATCCGCCCTTTTCATGTTTTTTCCACTGCCTTATTCTCTCAAGTTCAACTTTCGAAGAACCCCTGAGTTCAGCTATTCTGTAAATAATCTCAAGCAGGTCGGCAAGCTCCTCAAGCTCTTTGCTTTCAAGATATTCATTAATCTCCTCCTCAAGCTTATTTTCAAGCTCAGGAAGAAAATTGGAGTCTGAAAGCTGACTGAAAATGCATTTCCGGCCTGAAAGTTTGAGAATTTCAGGTATAAGGTCTCTGACCACTTTTGAGTTATTTCCTGCCATAGTTTTGCCTGGATCACAGTTATTTTTGCTTAGGATCAGCGATAATCAATTACCCAGTAGTCAATTATTTCACTAAATAAAAATTCTCAGATTTCAAGCTTAATTCTATGACTTCTCCAGCAGGTATATAAATACTACAGGCATATCCGTCTCGAATGTTCCTGAAAGGCAAAAAGCCGCATCTGGAAGTGATTGCAGGCTGCATATTCTATGGAATGAATGGACTTTTTATTGACCATATTCATGATATGGATATTTCTCCAGTGATATTTTACAGGCTACTTTTCGGCTTGCTATTTCTTTTTATCTATATAGTTGCCAGGGGGAAACTCTCAGACCTGAAATTAAAAAAAAGAAGAGGAAGCCTTCTCCTGCAGGGTATGCTTGTTGTCGCATGCATGCTGCTTTATTTTACCTGCCTGAAAATTACCTGTGTTTCTGTTGCGATCCTGCTCCAGTATACGGCTCCTGTTTACGTAATGCTTGCTTCTCCTCTTATCCTGAATGAGAAAATCGGAAAGGAAAGTATAGCTGCCCTTTTTATAGCAATTACAGGAGTATTCCTTATAGTAAAGCCGGATAGCTTCTCGGGCATTGAACTTACTGGAACTTACACACTCGGCATTGCAGCTGGATTACTCTCAGGTGTGGTCTTTGCGGCCTTGATTATGAATGTAAAGATCCTGAAAGCAGAATACCCGGAGCTTGCAATCATGTTCTGGCCTATGGCAGTCGCCCTCTTGTTTCTGAGCCCCTTTGCATTCGAGATTTCTCCTGGTATTCTTTATGGCAATCTGAAAGTGCTTATTGCCTTCGGGATAGTATCTATAGGTTTTGGAGAGATATTTACGATTCTCGGGCTTGTCAAGCTCAAGGCCCAAACAGGTAGTCTTCTTGCCCTGGTAGAACCTGTCAGTGGGGTGTTTTTTGATATAGCTGTGCTGGGAATTGGGTTACCCTCCGGAACGCTTGCAGGTTGTACCCTTATACTGGCTTCTGCAGCCCTCATAAGCCTCAGAGGCTCGGAAAATCTCAAAGAAGATCAAAAGCCCCCTTTAAAAGAGATTTATCAGGAGGCTCTCAACTAAAATTCATTGTGAAAAGTAATTATCTCTTGCCCTGACAAGTGCCTTTATGTTCTCAAGTGGGGTATGTGGAGCAAGCCCGCAGCCAGGGGCAAGGATATCAATTCCGTCCTCAAGGCAGGCAGTGGCTTCAATCAGAACTGCCTCTGGCCCTTTTGTCAGCAGGGTATCGGACGGAGAAACGTTTCCTATGAGACGTACCCGATTTCTTGTAATCTCTTTTGCAAAACTCACACCTACTTTTTCTTCAATGCTTATTCCATCAAACCCCGCATCCGCAAGTGGATCAAGAACGGCAGTGGCGTCCCCGCACATATGGAGAATTTTCAAGTCTTTTACTTTCCTGCAAAACTTCCTGTGGAGCGGAAAGACCGATGTTTCGAACATTTGAGGGGAAATGATGTCAGGCCCTGCTTCGGAATCTATGAGGGTTACAGCGTGTGCTCCTCTTTCGAGCAGGCCGTTGGCATATTCTATGCAGGCGTCGGTAAGAACTCCCATGAGTTCCTCAACAACTTCAGGGTTCGTCACAAACCACATAAGATAATTTCTCATTCCGGCAAGCATGGATGCAAGTCCCGCCGGGCCCACAACCCCGGCAACAACAGGGACGTTGTCTCCTACTTTTTCATTCAGAATTTCAACCGCATCCAGTACTACCGATGTCCGCCTGCTCTCAAGAAGGGAATCCGGAACTGTTATGTCCCTGACATCTTTCTTTTTCTTACAGGGGAAATCCGTTACATAGGGCTGTATATCTATACTTCCTTCATCAACTGTGCAGCCAAGCGTCTCAGCGAGTACGGTGGTGCAGAAAGGACAGCGCACGTTCTCGAATCCTGCAATCTCATATCCTGCAAGGGCAAGGGCAGCCATCTTTTCGGAGTTATAATTTGCCTGGGGCCAGTATGCTCCAGTCATTTCCATAAGTTCGACAGTGCCGGTCTGGGTAACTGAGCAGACAGGAACGATGTCCAGAGCCTTTCCTTTGAGTGCCTTTTCAAATCTTTCTTTCAGGGTAAATTTACTCATTCTTGTCACCATGATGCAGTTTTGTAGCTGAAAGAATGCTGTCTGGAGAATTTTCAGGTTTGAGAATATATTGAGACAAAGATATAAAAACGTATAAATGAAAAACTCACAGAAACCAAATAAAATATAAACAGCATGAATCAAAAACCGATATAATTTAAGAAGTTGGGATGAACTAAGAAAAACCTGTGTTAGTAAGAAACGAAGAACTAATGGATATAATATAAGAAGATTCGGCTCCTTATTTGAGTTTAAGACACTTAAAATATCTGACTTTCATTGAGAGCCGTTTTCGCGCCAGTTACCAGGAGGTACTGTAATCTCAAACGTCGCACCTTTTCCCTCGATTCCGATCTCTTTTATTTCCATGCCTGTAATAGAAAGAATACCTCTGACAAGGAAAAGTCCCAGCCCTGTGTTTTTCCCGACGGATTTCTCGAAAATCAGCTCTTTCATTACAGAAGGAACTCCTATACCGTCGTCTTTTACTTCAATTACAAGACTATCCACAACCCGGCGGGAGCTAACACTAATTTCAGTTACATGTTCTCCATGTGCCCTTGCGTTGTCAAACAGGTTGTAAAAGGCCTTTTTAAGCAGAGGATCGGCATATACTTCCAATCTGCTTTCCTCGATGGAAAATTTTAGATTCAGACCGGAGAAGGGAAAAGCTGCATCTTTTGCTGTATCACTTATAGATTGCCAGGTAGGAGAAACTATTCCAAGTTCCTGATAGTCTTTGGTGAAAATAATCTGACTGTGAATTGTCTCAATGCCTTTATTGAGATTTTTCAGATACTTCCCTATTCGAGGATCGTTCTTGACATCTTCAGGAAGGATTTCCGAAATTAATTCGGTGTAGCCGGAAACCACATTCACTTGATTGAGGATATCGTGCCTGGTAATGTTGCTCATCAGGTTTATCTTCTTGTTAGCCTGTTTTAGGGCCTCCTGATATCGATATGTTTCCGTAATATCGTGAATCATTATCAGTTTGCCCTCTGAATTATCTTTCGTTGTAAGAGGGCTGATGCTGAGAGTAAAGAATTTTGTTTCCACCCCACCCTTCAAGGAAATTTCTTTACTGAAATTACCCTCATGGGCTTCACCCTGAGGAATTTCTACTTCTCCCCCGAAAAGCTCATTTAACTTTCTCCCGATAGCTTCCTTTTTCGTTTTTCCTGCTAGTTCGAGAGCAGCTTTATTGACATCCACTATAGAGTCCTTAAGGTCTACTACGATGTATCCATCACTCATAGACTCGATTACATTTTCTCTCGCAATTGGAATAATATTCAGGAACTCGTGCTGCATGATACCCCAGAAAAGAATCAAACCCGTAATTGTAAATGAAAATGGAGTCGGGTCAAAGAATGCAAACGGACCTATGTCAGCTATATGGAGAACATTCCCCAGGACTGGAATACAGGCTGCTGTGAGGGCTATTGCTGCCTGAGCCTTATAGGGTACAGTTAAACGGACAAACTGCTTGAAGAAGAAAAAGATCCCAAGTGTGATCAAAATATAAGAATAAAGATAGAATATCCAGAAGAAAGGCCCATGTATGAATACAAGAAGAGGAAACCCGCTTGAGGCATCCAGGTAATAACTTTTAAAATGCATTCTATGAAAGCTATTTGTAAGCATTGCTAGGATTGCAAACAAAGGAAGCAAGAAAAATTCTTTCTCATACTTTCTCACAAATTCCTTACATACTCCCGAGTATTCAGCTGCAAATAGAAACCATACTACCGGAGCAAAGGCAATCCCAATATATTCGAGCCGGGCAAAAAGGTACTTGAGCTCGATGTCAATGAATCCGACTTCAAAGGCATAGTTAATGGACCAGACAGACATACTTAACATAATAAATATGAAATATTTTGAGAAACGCGTCCTGCGGTAGTTGAAGACTTTGTATGCTTTGACTGCAAGCAAAGTCGATAAAAGCCCTGAAAAGAGTAATGCTGCCACATAGGGAATTGCAGCGGGATGGATTTGCAGGGTGATAACACTACCTTCCTTTAATGAATTTACGGTATGTGAGCAGGGAGAACCAGGTAAATAAACTTAAAAAAACACAAAAGGTTGTAATAATTACACAAAGCCCAAGTATATAAATTTATGTGTTAAGTGAGAAAGTGTACAGAGCTTTTTAGTATGTGACTCAAAACCAACTGCACCCGATGCAGGAGGAAGGAGAAGAAAAATTAAAAGAATGCTCCCATCCTATCATTCCAAGCACGCGCTGAGAACTGAGTCCGACAGCAATAACTTCAGACATCAAAAACTTCCTCTATCTATTTATCATATTTAAATACTTCAAAATGAGGTTTCATGACTGATCGGGATTTAAAGGAGGAGTTCCTCGGGAAGAATCCGGGGAAATTTTCTGACGGCACAATTTTTCTATCAGATACTATTATTTTAGGGTCCTTCCAAATCAATGTTAAAACTAAAGATATAGAATGCTTATTTTGGGCAATAGATATGTATTTAGAATTCCCCCAATAAAAATATACTTTAAAAACTGATTCTTTGGATAAATAACCTATAATAATCTTTAAAATCGATAAATGGACAAGATAGAAACTTTATTTGTTTACAATTTATATTTATTTATAAATAAGGCATTTGAGATCACTTTCATCAACATGAGATTCAATGCTGAAAGCAAAGAAAAAAAGACGTTTAATCCATTAATTGAAGTACTTAAGCCCTGTAAATAGCAAATAAATCATTTAGCGCATGTACTTGAATTGGGGAAGAACCGAAACTATATTTAATTGAGTAAATAAGGCTTAATACCCCTTAAAAAACTGATCATATTTCGAGGGGTCTATATTATTTTAAAAGCGAAAGACTGAGAAAGAGACAATGTATCAAAAGTTCTGTAAATTCGTTCTACACATGATACATAAGTTTTTAAGCTAAAATCTGAACATGACTTCGATTTCTAGCCGGACTTTTACGGATAAAAGCTCTCGAAGGGTATGTTATGTTCAGGTTTAAATAAAACCTGAATTACGAACATTCTCTATAAAGGTTCGTATTTTGAGGTATTTTTTGAGTTTTTGACAAGAAAAACTGATAATTTCCTGCTAAAATACGAACGTTCTATGGCAAAACGTTCGTATTATCAGATATTTTATAAAGACAATAATTTCACAGATATTAATAAAAATTAACATAATTTACTATCTATGTTTAATAATATGTATATCCTAATGAGTTCAATTTGATCTATTAAACAAATCGAGGCTTACAGACGAAATGCCCTTACTTAATATCTAGACATAAACAGAGAAGTGACAATAAATATAAATGCGTAATCACTCGTGTTCATTGCATACCAACACCTGAAGAATTATCCAAATATTGTGATGTTGAAGGAGAAAGTGCGTTTCTTACTTGTCCCCGATTCCTACAAAAATTAAGATCTAAATAAGTGCATATCGAAATTTAAGCTAATTTTAATTTCTAGGCCATTGGTATTTCTAAGTATCCTGCAAATTTAGATTTTTACGAAATCCTTGAATAAGCGAAATCATTTCAGGATACAACAGGCTCTCAGAAATGTACTTATTTACTTGACGATACGTCTATCTTCCGCAATTTGTGAAGTGCTTATTTTACTTAGAAGACTATAATTACATAGTTTGTTTCATAGTGTTTCCACAAATGTAAGTCTTTTATACTCCAGTTATCGATTCCCTACCAAGATGTAAAATCAGAGAAAAAAAACTTCCAGCTTTTATCATCGTAATAGTCTAAATTTTAACATATGATAATATATGTAGGCCTGGCGACTACTAGTGATCATCGAGTGTATATCTAAAAGGCATTATGGCTATTCAGGTTTAGGTATGAAAGGATGCGGTAATATGGTCGAAAAGATAGCTAAAAGCAAAGAGAAAATCAAAAAATCAAATGAAGAGCAGCTGCATACTGCAGAAGAAACCCCTGTAATTAAACCTCCTGCTCCGGACACAGACTCGAACAAATCCTCAACAGCGGAAATTCCCATAGTGGGCATCGGTGCATCAGCTGGCGGGCTGGCTGCGTTCGAAAATTTCTTTTCAGCTATTTCCGACGACACCAATCCTGGCGTGGCCTTTGTCGTGATTCAGCATCTGGATCCAAGCCATAAGAGCATGCTCACCGACCTGATTGGGCGCTATACACGGATGCCGGTTTACGAGGTAAAAGACGGAATGGTTGTCCAGCCGAATTGCGTCTATGTCATTCCGCCTAACAGCGACATGATTCTTGAGTATGGCACGCTACAGTTACAGGAACCTGCCGAGCCGCGTGGTCTTCACCTGCCGATTAATTTGTTCTTCAGATCTTTGGCTCTGAGTAACCTAGAGCTGAGCATCGGCATTATACTCTCGGGTACCGGCGAAGACGGTACACTGGGGGCTCGTGCGATCAAGGATGCAGGTGGCATGGTGATGGTACAGAGCCCCGAATCCAGCGAGTACGACGGCATGCCAAAGAGCGCCATAGCCGCAGGTCTGGCAGACTACATTTTGCCGCCGGCTGAGATGCCAGCCCAGCTCATTGCCTATGTAAATCAAGTCTTTGGAAAAAGACCTCATGTTGCTCCCAAGGCCGAAGACGCGCTGAAAAGAATATTCAATCTTATACGCACCAAGACTGGTCACGACTTTTCCGATTACAGGCAGAACACCATCAACCGCCGTATCGAGAGGCGTATGGCCATCACAAATGTCAATAGTTTGAACAATTATGTGCGTAATCTAGAGCAGAACCCTGCTGAGGTGGATGCGCTCTTTCAGGACCTCCTAATCGGCGTCACCAGTTTCTTTCGTAATCCTACGGCTTTTGAGGCACTCCAGGAAAAAGTCATCCCGAATCTCTTTATCGGCAAACATCCCGACTCAACGATACGGATCTGGGTTCCTGGCTGTTCCACAGGTGAGGAGGCTTACTCCATCGGCATCTTGCTAAAAGAGCAGATGGAAATTTTGAAGAAAAATTTCAAGGTACAAATCTTCGCAACCGATATTGACAGCCGGGCCA
>CAYSZA010000071.1:0-11564 GCA_964435275.1 uncultured Methanosarcinales archaeon
CGTATATCCTCTAAATTAGATGATAATTTCTATCCTCTAAATTAGATGATAATTTCTATCCTCTAAATTAGATGATAATTTCGAATAAAAATTATGCGCCTTAGGGCCGACCAATAATATGCTCGGTCTCTACGCCCTCTGGCTTTTTAATCTCCTCTCAATCTATACGATTAAACAAACCATTGAAGATGGTTCTGGCGGATCATCCAGAGCCCGACAAATATGAGCACTATCCCCGCTCCTTTTTTAAGAACTACATCCCATTTTGATATAAGCCGGATTTTAGATGAGGAAAAGTGAGCTGAGTACGCTAGAAACAGCATTGGTATGGCAAATCCAAGTGAATAAATCGAGAGGGTAAACGCGCCATTGGCAGCGTTTCCTTCAAGAGCTACCATGGTCAGGATTGAGGCCAGGATCGGGCCGACGCATGGGATCCATAGCACTCCAAGAGAAAGCCCGAGCAAAAGGCCGGAAACAGGTCCCTCCCCATTCATTCCTGACAGCAACGGAAATTTTGAAAAGGCATTGAAGAGACTTATATCAAAAAGTATTGCAAAGCCCATTAAGAGGATAAAGATCTCTGCCAGAACCTTCAGCTGCTCTATATAACTCTGGAAGGCTGCTCCAAAAGCAGAGGTTACTACTCCCATTATAGTAAAGGATATGGAGACTCCAATCACTATCGCAAGGGGCCTTAATCTTCCTTTTCCTGCGGACGTTGCAAGGACTGCAGGCAGAAGCGGGAGGATACAGGGAGAAAGGACACTGAGGATTCCTGCGCCAAACGCAGCCAGAGGGGAAATAGCATCATAAAACATGGTTTTTCAGATTTATTGTTTTTAGTTTGTTTGATATAATACAGGTTTTACCGGACCCTGCGGCTACCGGAAACCTGGAATCAAAGAATATGTGGCGCCTTAAAGATAAGTCTAGCCACAGACTCTTTTTCATTCCGATTTATCTTTCTCTTTCTTGAGAAGGGCTAGATTCAGAACATCTTCAAGTACGCTCTTTTCCGTGCTACCGAGAATCCTTGCCTGGAATCTGTCCGTAGTAACATTACCGTCCTGCTTCATATAGACATACTCTTCACCTTTAACATTCATGACTACGGTTGAATCTGGAATGTAACCTATTCCAAAATAGGTTGCAAGCTGGGGGCTCTTATCTATGTCTACGGAGATAACCTTGGCTCTTCCTTTGTATTCTGTTGCCAGTTCATTCAGCATTGGCTTCATAGCCTTACATGGTCCACATCTTTCAGACCCGATTTTCATAAGAACCGGCCCCTGCTCGAGGGATGCGTTTAATTGTTGAAGATCGGTCACTTCAACGACAGTACCTTCTTCCTGAAGAGTTGTGTTCTGCCCAAATTCAGTCGACTTGGCAACGTTACCTTCTTCCTGAGAGGTTGCATTCTGCCCAAGTTCGGTTGGTTCTACAACGCCACCCGTCTCCTGGATTTCCTGGGTATTTGTAAGGTTTTCCTGTCTATCTTCAGTACAGCCCGCAGTAAAGACTGCAGCTGCGAGGAGAATCAATAGTATAACTAATTTCTTCATGTTCTCAACATTATTCTTTTGTTTTATAATATTTACACATTATGTGATAACTGAATGTCATAAATAATACACGTTATGTGCTAATAATTCTCTCTTCTTACAAATAATCTTTATTTGTTTTATCGTAAAACTTGTCTGGAGTAGAATTACCAGTAAACCACAAATAGTTAACCGTAAAGAAAGAAAATATATCTAGTATAAGATACCCCCGGTATGTCAAAAATATATTAAAGAAGCCTTAAATAATAGAATTATGACAGCAAATGTAAGAATAATGTCAAAAATTCAGGAAAGGAAGAATGGATATTAAAGCTATCAATTATGATATTCATAGTTCGCGAATCGAAAATAGGCTAGCCAATTAAGGCTAACCCATTGAGAAAAATAGCTAACTGGCGAACTGAGTAGATTTCTCCCTTTTATTTATTCGGCTTTACTCTCCGCCCAGAGTTTTTTCCACTGCGTTCACAACAGCTTCGAAGTTCTTCTGCCATTCAGTACTATGTTCAAGCAGGCCCTGGACGATAGTACCCTTATCTTCCATCTCTGCGACTTTGGGCTCAATAGGAAGCCTGGCAAGAATAGGAATATTAAAGTCACTTGAGGCTTTTTCTACGCCCCCTGTTCCGAATACTTCTATTGACTTGCCGCAGTGGGGACAAACAAGCCCATGCATATTGTCAACAAGCCCTATAATAGGCACTTTGAGTTTTTCAGAGAATTTGATTGATTTTCGGACACTGATCAGGGCTACATCCTGAGGGGTTGTAACAAGTACTGAGCCATCGCAATTGGGAATTAGCTGGGCCACACTCAGGGGTTCGTCTCCTGTACCAGGGGGCAAGTCTATAATCAGGAAGTCTAGTGTGCCCCAGTTAACTTCCTCCAGGAACTGTTTGATTGCTCCCATTTTGGCAGGTCCTCTCCAGATTATAGGAGAATCCTTGTCTCCGAGCAGAAAACCGACAGACATCACCGAAAGGTTGGGAAGTACCTGGATTGGAAGAATGCCCTCTTCATTAACATCTGGCCTTTGAGATTCTAACCCGAAGATTGTGGGGATTGTAGGGCCGTGAATATCGCAGTCAAGAAGCCCAACTCTGTATCCACGCAGAGCCAGCCCGGCAGCAAGGTTTGCTGCAATTGTGCTTTTCCCTACTCCTCCTTTCCCGCTCATTATCATGATCTTGCGTTTGATGCGCCTGAGGTTGACTACTATTTTTGGTTCCTCTGGCTTTTTCGACAAGCTCTCAAGTGGTTGAACCTTATCTGTCATTTTTACCGCCTGTGTAAAACTCCGTATCCGATTTTAAGATTTCTTTTTTAGGTATCAGCATATTCATTAATGTCAGCATCCTCAGCGCTGATATAGTTACCGCCCTTTATCTCGATCGCTTTTCCTGTACTAAGGGCGAGAGCTATTTTCGTTCTGGCAGTTTTCAGATCTTCCCAGAAAGCTCTCCTTGATATTCCGACCCTGATTGCTGCGTCTTCCTGCCTCAGGCCTTCAACGTCCACAAGCCTCAGGGCCTCAAGCTCTTCTACTGTGAGGGATACAACCTCAAGATCTGAGAGTGGGACTCCTCTGGGCTTGAAATATGTGATATCGGGCGTTTGCTCAACACGCCTCGGGCACTTTGGTCTTCCTCTGCATTTTTTCATAGGTTACTTATGCACATTGTAGAATAAATATATAAAAATTTCTGTTTTCAAGTAGAAAAGTATAAATATTTATGTACAAATGAGCGAAATTAAATTCTTCATCTGCCACAAAGTTAGAGGAAATTCTCATGAGAGTATGATGAGAGTATGCATACCTGCGAGAAATGACAACGGCATGGAAGGAATTGTTGAGCAGCACTTTGGAAAAGCCCCAACCTACACGATAATGAATGCAGATACAGGAAACCTTTATGTTATTGCGAACAAGAGCGATCATATGGGAGGCGTGGGATTGCCTCCGAATATCTTCACAGGAATGGCGTAGAAATTATGCTCTGTGGAGGAATAGGGCACAAAGCGCTCCATATGTTTGAATCCTATGGAATCCGGGTCTTTATAGGCGCAAGAGGTACAGTCAGGGAAACGTTAGCTGCCTGGGAAGCAGGACTCCTCAAAGAAGCAACAATAGAGAACGCCTGTGCAGAGCATGGGCACGAATATTGATATCATCATTAAACAGAATTTATATCTTAGAGCCTCCTGTTAGACTTTTTCATTTTTATTTATTTTTCTATCCAGAACTCTAACAATATATTTTTATGTCTCTTATGGGAATATTTATACCTTCACAGCTTGTTTGTGATTAGAATACCTTATCCATGTTAAAACCCCGGGAGAAAAAAGTGTGCAGTGTGCGTTATGCAGGATTAAGGAATGCATGAGAGGCAAAAACTGTTCTGTAATTAAATCTGGACTTGATTATACAGGCGACGATCTGAGGTCAATCCAGGTTTCTGCCTGGCTCGAATCCGATCATGTAAGAAGGACAAAACTGGAAGAGATAGCCATTTACGCAAAAAGGCTTGGGTATCAAAAAATAGGAATTGCTTTCTGTATTGAGTATGAGAGAGAAGCCAGACTGGTTTATGATATTCTTTCAAGGTATTTTGAGGTGTTTTCGGTTTGCTGTAAGGTCTGCAGCTTCGAAAAAACCAGCCTGGGGATTAGGAAATCCGAAGAACTGGAGTTTGAAGCAGTCTGCAACCCTATAGGTCAGGCTCAACTCCTGAATGATGACCTTACCAATCTCAATATCATGCTGGGACTTAAGACAGGTTATGACATCCTTTTTGCGAAATATGCTGAAGCTCCTTCAATAACACTGCCTGTTGAGGAGTTGCCCCAGTTAGCTGACTCCAATATCGATATTATAGAATGACTTTTTATATAATGAATTCTTTGATTTTGCGGTTCAAGTCCTGGAGAAACACATGCCCGAAAAGTCGAATACGTCTGGACATGATTCTGAAACCGGATCTAAATGCCTGAAAATCAGAGCTCATCACCTTTGTTGCATCCAGGGTTTTCAGGGTTATGGGTACAGCCCGGTCTTTGTGGCCAATCTGCGGGCCGTAATTTCAGAAATGAGGGCTTTTCCCTCAAGACCTCTGGAGCTGGTATCTGAATGTGATGTAATCTGTGCTTCCTGCCCAAGCAAAAGGGAGTGCGCCGCGCAAAAATCCGATACTTCTCGCAAGATCAGGAACATGGATCTTGTTGTCATGGAGAAATTAAACATAAAAGAAGGGACTATTATTGAGGCAGATGAAGCCTTCAGGTTAATCAGTTCACAACTGGCTAATTCCTCCGATATCGAAGACATTTGCGGAACCTGCAAATGGAGACAGAAGTGTCTCTGGTACATGCAGGATGAGAGATAGAATTTTAAGGCTAAGAAAAAACGAAAAGAGCATTTTCTTTACCTGTTTTTAACCTGTTTTTATCTTCAATCTTTACTGGAGCTTCTACCTGAGATTCATCTTAGATTATCTTAAACCTGCATTGATTTCGTAGATTTTTGCAAGAAACTCGATATTCTGAACTGCATTCTGTTCTATTCCAAGTTCATATGGGGAAAAACCAAGAGCAAGGCCCAGTAGCTGAGAATAGTGAAGGACAGGAATCGAGTAGTCCGTTCCGAACTTCTCATTGACTGCAAGCTGTCCTCTGTCAAATTGCAGGTGACAGAAAGGACATGCATTGACAATGCAGTCCACGCCTGCTTGCTGAATACAGGCTAGTTTGTGCTCAAGCATCTCTAGGGATTCGGCAGCGTGTGCTGAACGAACTCCCCCTCCTGCTCCACAGCACATCATCTTGTCGGTATAGTCTATACTTTTTGCACCTGTGGCTTCAACAAGTTCGTCAAAAAAGACCGGAGCATTCGTTTCTCCAAGTTTCCGGTCTCTCGAAGGTTTAATAAGATGGCATCCATAGTGCAGTGCCACTTTAAGGTCAAGTGGAGTTGTAATATACTCCTTGAGTTTTTGAGGCCCAAGTTCTTTATATAAAAATTCGATTATGTGCCTTACTTCTACAGTCCCTTTAAATTCCATGCCGATTTCTCTAAGGCACCTGTTCGTGCACTCCCTTAGCTCAGGATCTCTTTTCAGCTCTAGATTAGCGTCTGCCAGGGAGCCATAACAGCCGTTGCAGACTGTGAGGATATCCCTTCCAAGTTTCTCAGAAAGAATTATGTTCCGGCTGGCAAGGGCTAGCCAGGTTGCTTTATCAAAAGACTTGAAGACTCCTGGAGCAGGACAGCAGGAGGCACCTGGCAGGTCTGCCGCATCTATACCGAGCTTCTCCAGGCAGAGCTTAGTTGCTTTTTCAATCCCAGGGTAACGGTTGGGTACGATGCATCCCAGAAACAGCGAGAGTTTTTTCATGTTCTGCCTCCTTATTTTTCAGCAGTCAGCTCATCAAATTTACACGATTTAAGAAGATTTCTTACCTCTTTAAGGGCTTCAGGATACTTCTGGACGGTCTCAGGTATGGGATCTAGCCCGAGTTCTTCCCTCTTTCGCTTTGTTTCTTCATCCAGAGGCACTGCATGTCCGCATTCCATGACCATTTCCGAGATCTGCCTGTGTTCGGGAAGCATGAAACCTTCTTTTACCGCAAGCCTCCTTAGCTCCAGAAGAGCATCGGTAATTGGTATTTCGCGTGGGCATCGCTCCTGGCATGTATAGCAGGTGGTGCAGAGCCAGAGGGCATCCTCGGAGAGGATTTCTGCCTTATTCTTGCGTGCATCCCTGAGAATTCTTCGGGTATTAAGCCCGGTGTGCCTTCCTGAGGGACAACTTCCTGTGCATGTGCCACACTGCATGCAGGTAAGTACGTCAAGCCCTGCAGCCTTTAACACTTTTGCCAATTCTTCACTCATACAGGTTCACTGTCTGATAAGTCGATTCATCCTTTTTAGAAAAGAAAAATAAACAAAAATAATGAGATAAAAAGAAAATCTGCAGCTGGAAGCAATTTCTGGAGCTTCACGATAAACAGACTTTTTCCTGACAAATCCTCTCGTGGTAAGCCTTTTTCCAGATCTTTAATCCATCAGCTCTTTTCTTACAGATTTTTCCTCATGCTGGTTATTACTCTCATAATATTTAACATAAACTAAATCTGTTCGGGGATTAATAGCAGGAGTGAAGAACTTGGACCAAGATCGGTATTATAAGTATCAGGGTTTGTTTTTACCGATAAGTCATGGGGATTTTTACTGATAATTATTACAGTTTGTTTTACTGGTAATCAGTCAGTTATTTTCGCTGGTCAGCTCTTCATTACTTCATTTTTATCTCTTCAGGTAGAGATTCTTATTTCTGAAATTTCGTAAAACCTTTGCCTCTAGTTATATTATCTCTGTTATTATATAAAAATAAGCTCTACGGAAGAATTTTTATCTTCACGAATTTGAAGTTATCCTTGAGCTGGCTTTTTCCTGTGTATTTTTCAATTGTTTTACAGGTCTTATCAGGAAAAGTTTATTCCGAGATCTTTGAGTCCGTTGAGTTTTGCCAGGTTGATCATTAACGGTGTGAGCGATTCCATAGTGCTTGCCTGTTTAAGAGGGCCTCCATCCAGGGGTTTCAGGCATCCCATATGCTCTGTGAGCTTTATGACCAGTTTTTTTGCTTCTGCATCGTCACTACATACCAGCGCATGGTGTACAGCTTTGCACTTGACTACATCCCTCAGTTTTCCTGCAGGAATATTATGGAAGGCTGCAACAACTTTTGTAGAAGCTGGGACCCTTTTTTGAATTGCAAGAGCGGCTGAACCTTCTTCCGGAGGTCTGTATACAAATAGGTCCCCTTCCTTCACCATCGGAACTACAGGAGTGATGAGTATCTTGTTTTCAAGAGCCTCGTGAATTTCGCCCAGCAGAGGCAGAACATGGTCAAAACGGATAGTGAGAATTACTATTTCGGCTGCCTGTGCAGCTTCAAGGTTACTGCTTCCTGTAATGCTTATCCCGGATGTATCGAACCCGCAATTCTCAAGCTCGGACAAGGCTTGTTTTGCGGCTTCATCGGCAGCCTCCCTTGACCTGGATCCTATGATTATCTCATTCTTTACACCTTCAGCCATAAGGTTTTGAAGGGCCAGCCTGAGCACCATTCCCTCCCCTATATTGCCGGTTCCTCCCAGAATGGCTATTTTTAACTTTTCAGAGTTCAATTTGAATAAAACCTCCAGTTTACTATATCTTCCATAAAATATGTCGGAGAGTTAATATACCTTCTGTCTTCAAAATTGAATTATTTGTCGGAGTCCAATTAGAAAATTAAGTATGTCAATTCCATATCCTATAATCACTTTCATTAATCTGTACACTTTTGCAGAATTACGAAGTTAAGTCCTTTTATCATGTCCACTTTTCTCACTTTTTTCTCTCAGTCTCTCTCAGCTATCTGGGAGAACAGTGTAAAAGTTTGATTGTATGTCTGGTATGTCTTCACCTGAATTTTTACTCAAGAAGCAAAATCCCTACACATGCGGTTTTCTCGGGTTTGCAGAATTCAAGTGCAAGTCCTGCATTTTCCATTGCTTTCTGAAGGTTTATTCCTACAGCTTCAGGTGCAAAACGCCTCAGTTCCGGCTTTATACATTTCTCAAAGTTACACATGTCACATTCGTTGCAGGAACCGGGCCTCAAGAGATGTGCAAAAGTAAAGCCTTCCCTGAAAGCTTCATGCTCAAGCTCTAACATTTTATGGAAGGAGTCCTTGCGGATTTCTCCCCAGGCCTCCAGGATATCCGGCACCTGTGAAGTGTCGCGTTCATCGACAAGTAGAAGTGCACTGCTGTATTCCCCTATAATTTTTCTAAATTCCTCAACCGACATAACATGTGGTGGACAGCTCAATCTTTTTCCGTAGCCTTTGCACCCGTAGGCGCACTTCAGAGCAATTCTGTTCTCAATCGGAACATCCCCTGCGTTCACAAAATAAGCCTTGAGCCCAATTCCTGAAGCCTTTTCAATAAGATCTTCGAATTTTCCTAACATGATAACCCCTTTCAAAAAGCAATTCTTGTTTTTACTTTTTGTTTCCTTTTAATTTGTTTCCTTCCTAATTATTTTTTTCTTTCTAATTATTTTTTTGTTCTAGAAGATGAACTGGGATTTTGCTATCCAGGATGTTACTTTTTATCTCTTAAGGGATCAATGTGAGAAACAAAATCTATTGCTGTGAAATAAGATTTATCTTTGTGAGAAATAGCAGTACTCTGGATGCCTGAATAATATGTATTCCTGTTACGTTTACCTGCCTCTAAATGTAAATTCACTTATAAATTTTTACTAACAGGTTTTTACTATATTTGCTCTGTGGGTTACACTTCTATAATTGAGAAAAGATAACTTAGTGAAGGGATCCTCATGATTAATAAAGTGCCTTTAACCGAACTGAAAAACCGCATGAGAAATTTTAGAAAACGAATGGACATTTCAAACCCCGAATGGGAGTTAGCTGTTGTCTTCAGTAAAATAAACCTTTATTATTTTACGGGTACGATGCAGGATGGAATGTTAATTATCCCGAGGAACGGAGAAGCAACCTTCTGGATACGTCGCAGTTATGAGAGGGCTCTGGACGAATCATTATTTCCCAATATAGAGCCTATGAACAGTTTCCGTGACGCTGCAAAGAACATAAGCGGGCTTCCAGACACGGTATGTCTGGAAACCGAGGTTGTTCCTTTGGCTCTATACCAGAGATTTCAAAAATACTTCCCTTTTAAGAATGTTAAACCCGCAGACCCCCAAATTTGTGCTGTAAGAGCAGTAAAAAGCGAATATGAACTCTCGCTGACAAGAGAGGCTGGCAAGATTCATCAGCATGTACTGGAAGAGCTTGTTCCCGAAATGCTGCGGGAAGGAATGAGTGAAACGGACCTGGCAACTGAACTATTTTCAGTTATGGTCAAAGAAGGCCATGACGGATTATGCCGTTTTGGGATGTTCGATACCGAGATGTTCCTGGGAAATGTCTGTTTCGGTGAAAGCTCGATTTACCCTTCTTATTTTAACGGACCTGGTGGAAATTACGGAATGAGCCCTGCGGTTCCCCTGATTGGAAGTCGTGATAGGAAGCTGAGGAAAGGAGATCTGGTATTCATTGATGTCGGATGCGGGGTTGAAGGCTACAACACCGATAAAACGACAACATACATGTTTGGCTCTCCTCTTCCGGAATCTGCTATAGATGCCCATAACAAATGCGTGGACATACAGAATGAAGCTGCGTCAATGTTAAAATCCGGTGCTATTCCCTCGGAAATCTATACCACCATAATGAATAAGCTTGACTCGGAATTCCTGCAGAACTTCATGGGTTTTGGCAATCGTAAAGTAAAATTCCTGGGGCATGGAGTCGGACTGCTAATAGATGAACTGCCTGTAATTGCAGAAGGTTTTGACGAACCTCTTCAGGAAGGAATGGTATTTGCCCTCGAACCTAAAAAGGGAATTGAAAAGATAGGAATGGTCGGAATTGAAAACACCTTTATAGTGACTTCTAAAGGTGGAGAATGCATTACGGGCGATAATCCGGGATTAATTCCTATATATTGATTGGTGAATTTCAGATTAATCAGTTGATACTGTTCCCTAATATTCAAAGATTGTATTTTCCTTTCCGAGAAATACTTTCTCTATTTTTTATTTTATTTACTGTTGTTGTACTATACTTCATAATCAACTGCAAATAAACTTAGTAAAGGAATTCTCATGATTAAGAAAGTACCTTTAACTGAACTGAAAAACCGCATGAGATCTTTCAGAATACGAATGGATATCTCAAACCCCGATTGGAAAATAGTCGTGATTTTTAGCAAAATAAATCTTTATTACTTTACTGGCACGATGCAGGACGGAATGCTGATTATCCCGAAGAATGGAGAAGCAACTTTGTGGGTACGACGCAGCTATGAGAGGGCTCTGGACGAGTCATTATTTCCCATAATAGAAACCATGAGAAGTTTCCGTGATGCTTCAAGGAGTATATGCGAGCTTCCAGATACTGTTTATATAGAGACTGAAGTAGTCCCTCTGGCCTTATTCAAGAGATTTCAAAAATACTTCCCTTTTAAGAATGTTAAATCTGTTGATGCTCAAATTTGTGCTGTCAGAGCAGTAAAAAGTGAATATGAACTGCTTTTGACTAGAGAAGCTGGAAAGATTGATCAACATTTGATGGAAGACATTGTGCCTGAGATATTAAGGGAAGGAATGAGTGAAGTAGACCTGGCAACGGAACTTTTTTCGGCTGTGGTAAAGGAAGGACACGACGGGGTAAGCCGTTTTAGAATGTTTGAGGTAGAGATGTTCCTTGGAAATGTCTGCTTTGGAGAAAGCTCCATTTATCCAACTTATTTTGATGGACCCGGGGGAAGTTATGGGATGAGCCCTGCAGTACCTCTCATCGGAAGCCGTGACCGGAAATTGCGAAAAGGAGATCTGGTATTCATTGATGCCGGGTGTGGAGTTGAAGGTTATAATACAGATAAAACCACAACGTACATGTTTGGCTCTTCCCTCCCTCAATATGCCATAGATATCCACAATAAATGCGTGGATATACAAAACAAAGCCGCAGAAATGTTAAAACCCGGCGCGATCCCTTCTGAAATATACAACACCATAATGAGTAATCTGGATGAGGAATTTCTTCAAAATTTTATGGGCTTTGGCAACCGTAAAGTAAAATTCATTGGTCACGGGGTTGGGTTACAGTTCGATGAAACGCCTGTAATTGCAGAGGGTTTTGATGAACCGCTTCAGGAAGGAATGGTATTTGCCCTCGAACCTAAAAAAGGAATTGAGAATATCGGAATGGTCGGAATCGAGAATACGTTTATAGTTACTGCTAAAGGTGGGGAGTGTATTACAGGAGAAAATCCGGGCTTGATTCCTGTGTTTTGAGTGTGAAAATCACTTATAAAATAACTAAGTAAGAAGTAATAACAAATGAATAAGATGTAATAAGA
>CAYSZA010000072.1:0-5461 GCA_964435275.1 uncultured Methanosarcinales archaeon
TAATTATTTAATTATTTAATTATTTAATTATTTAATTATTTAATTATTTAATTATGGCCAGTAAAATTTTACTGTTAGTTAGCAGGTTACAGAAGAAAAATTATTATCCTGTTATTTACAATTATTCTACATAGTTCTGTGAAATTTTATTCGCCTAGTCGTTTATAGTTGCACCTGGCTACAATAACCAACTTAACCCAACAAATTCTGATTTCAATGAATTGTTATATTGTTATTTATAAAAATCGGTCAAACTTTAAAGTTTTTGAAATTCTCAACAATTTAATAATCCATATACTGAGGGGCCTAAAATGAAAAGAACGAAATGTAATAAAACGTTTAGGGGGCAGATCTTCAATAAAGCTTTGGGAATAGCGTTACTTGCTTTTTTAATGCTGGTGAGTACAGCAGGCGCCTCACCGTTTGCGTATATTACGAATGGAGAGAGTAACAATATCTCTGTAATTGATACAACCACAAACAAAGTTACAGCCACGATACCGGTGGGATCCAATCCTATGGGAGTTGCAATTAATCCTGACGGAACAAAGGTATACGTGGCAAACGCTTATAGCAATGATGTATCTGTAATTGACACGGCAACAAATACTGTTATAGCCACGGTGCCTGCAGGAAAAAAGCCTTTGGGGATAGCAGTAACCCCTAATGGAAAAAAGGTATATGTGGCGAACGAGGGCAGTAACACTATTTCTGTAATTGATACCACCGCAAATGTCATTATAAGTACATTGAACACAGGAAGAAACCCTACGGGAGTAGCGGTAAGTCCGGATGGGAGAAAGATATATGTAACAAATTACGGGGACAAAACTGTCTCTATAATTGACCCTGCTACAAAAGCTGTTATAGCCACGGTATCCGTAGGAAGAGGCCCTAAGGAAATTGCGGTCACACCGGATGGAACTAAGATATACGTAGTGAACTCCGATAGCGGGAGCATCTCTGTAATTGACACGGCAACAAACACTGTTACAAATACGGTTAAGGTAAGGGGAATTCCTTCTGGAGTTGCGGTCAATCCGGAGGGAACAAAGATATATGTGACAAGTAATGATGAATATTTTAGTACTGTCTCTGTAATTGACACTTCTACAAATAAAGTTACAGCCACGATACCAGTGGGACCTAATCCTATAGGAGTTGCAGTCACACCGGACGGAAAAAAAGTATATGTAGCGATCAACCTCTGTAACACTGTCTCTGTAATTGACACGGCAACAAACACTGTTACAGCCACGATGCTTGTAGGAAAAAGTCCCTGTGCTTCAGGCAAGTTTATAGGTTCTATTCCGGTACAACCAGTTTATCCTTTTGCAAAATTCAGCAGCAACGTCACATCGGATTATGTTTTCCTTTCTGTACCTGTGCAGTTTACAGATAAATCGGAGAATACAACAAAATGGAGCTGGGACTTTGGAGACGGTTCTGGTTCAACAAACCAGAACCCTACACATACCTATTCTGCAGCAGGAATCTATACTGTTAGGCTGACAGTGAGCAATTCAAACGGCACAGACTCAAAGCTTGCTACAGTAAATGTTGTACCAAAAGGTTCTCCTGCGCCTTCATATGCATTTATTACGAATCTTAACAGCAACACTGTGTCTGTAATTAACACCGTAAGCAACACCTTAACAGCCACAGTGCCCGTAGGAACTGAGCCTTTTGGAGTTGCAGTCAGCCCGGATGGAACAAGGGTATATGTTGCGAATACCAAGTACGGCGACCGTGGGACTGTCTCTGTAATTGACACAGCAATAAACAAGGTTACAGCCACGGTGGATATAGGATATAAATACAGTCCCTGCGGAGTTGCAATCACCCCGGATGGAAAAAAAGTATATGTGGCGGACCGTGATATCAAAAAAGTCTCTGTGATTGATACATCTACAAACACTGTTACAGCCACAGTGTCTGTAGGAATTAATCCATTAGGGGTTGCAATCACCCCGGATGGAAAAAAAGCATATGTGACGAACCGTTATAGTAACAACGTTTCTGTAATTGACACAGGAACAAATACCGTTACAGCGACTGTGAAGGTTGAACTGGGCCCTTGTGGAGTTACAGTTAACAAAGCTGGAACAGTACTATATATAACGAATTGTGAAAGTAACACTGTTTCTGTAATTGATACATCTACAAACACTGTTACAGCCACAGTGCCTGTAGGAAAATGGCCTATGGGAATTGCAGTCAGCCCGGACGGAACAAAAGCATATGTGGCAAATGAAGGCAGTAACAATGTCTCAGTAATTGACACGGCAACAAAGACTGTTATAGCTACTGTGAAAGTCGGAAAGAATCCTTATGGAATCGCAGTCAGCCCAGATGGAACAAAGGTATATGCAGCGAATTCCGGCGACGACGATGATCTCGGAAATACTGTCTCTGTAATTGACACTACCACAAACAAGGTTGTAGCTAAAGTAAACACAGGTTTCAGTCCTATTGCTTTAGGTCAGTTTATAAGTCCTCTCCCAGCACAGCCCACACTTCCTGCTGCAAACTTTAGCAGCAATCTCACATCCGGATATGCTCCTCTTTCTGTCCAGTTTACGGACTTCTCAAAGAATGGTAATGGATGGAACTGGAATTTTGGAGACGGATCCAGTTCAACACAGCAGAATCCAGCACACACCTACTCTATAGCAGGGAATTACAAAGTAACGCTTGCAGTAAACAACACAAACGGTACTGATTCCAAATCTGCCACAGTAATTGTTCTGGCACAGCCAGAATTTTCGGCATCTCCTACTTCAGGGAAAACGCCGCTTACTGTTAGTTTTACTGACCAGAGCACAGGATCGCCAACGTCATGGAACTGGAATTTTGGAGACGGAACTTATTCAACGGAAAAGAATCCACTGCACATATATAAAAACCCGGGAAAATATTCGGTTACATTGACATTAAACGAAACTGGAAACAGCAACAAAGTAACAAAATCCAGCTATATTACTATTTCAAACGGACATGAAGCTTCTGTTGCTGCATTTTCTGCATCTCCAGCTTCAGGAAAAGCGCCGCTTACTGTCAGTTTTACTGACCAGAGTACGGGATCGCAAACATCAAGGAAATGGACTTTTGGAGATGGCACATATTCAACCGGGAATAACCCTGTGCATACATACAGCAAAGCAGGATTATATTCTGTTACCTTCACAGTAAGTAATGCAGACGGCAGCAGTGCGTTAACAAAATCCAGCCATATCGTTGTCTCAAACGGCTTAAATTCTCCAGTTACCAGCTTCTCTGCATCACCTACTTCAGGAAAACCGCCGCTTACTGTCAGTTTTACTGGCCAGAGCAAAGGATCTGCAACCTCATGGAAATGGTCTTTCGGAGACGGAACTAATTCAACAGATAAAAGTACTGTACACACGTATAATAAAACAGGACTTTATTCTGTTAAATTGACAGCAAGTAATGAAAAAGGCAGTAATGTGCTGACAAAGTCCAGCTATATTGCAGTCTCAAGCGTTTTAGCTGTTCCTGCTACCAGCTTTTCTGCATCCCCTACTTCAGGAAAAACACCGCTTACTGTCAGTTTTACTGACCAGAGTACAGGGTCACCAACTGCATGGAAATGGACATTCGGAGATGGAAGTAATTCAACAGAAAAGAATCCAGTACATACATACAATAAATCAGGACTATATTCTGTTACATTGACAGCAACTAATGCAAACGGAAGTAACATGTTGACAAAAACCGACTATATTGCCGTTTCAAGCATCTTAAATACTCCTGTTACCAGTTTCTCCGTATCTCCTGCTTCAGGAAAAGCGCCGCTTACTGTCAGTTTTGCTGACCAGAGTACAGGGGCTCCAACTGCGTGGAAATGGTCTTTCGGAGACGGAACTAATTCAGCAGAGAAGAATCCAGTACACACATACAATAAATCCGGAAATTATAATGTTGCTTTGACGACAACTAATGAGGGAGGCAGCGATAAGGTGCAAAAATCCAGATATATAAGCGTAAGTTCTGAAAACGGCAGTGTAGTATCAAATTCAGGCTATATTGTCCCAATCACCGCCTTTTTAGCAACTCCAGCTTCAGGAAGTACGCCTCTCACTGTTAGTTTTACTGATCAGAGTACAGGAGTCCCAACCTCATGGAAATGGACTTTCGGAGATGGAAGTAATTCAACAGAAAAGAATCCTGTACACACGTATAATAAACCAGGACTTTATTCTGTTACACTGAAAGCAAGTAATGTAAACGGCAGCAATGAGCTGACAAAATCCAGCTATATTGCGGTCTCAAGCGTTTTAAATACTCCAATTACCAGTTTTTCTGCATCCCCTACTTCGGGAATTATGCCTCATACTGTCAGTTTTACTGACCAGAGCACAGGAGCACCAACTGCATGGAGATGGATTTTCGGAGATGGAAGTAATTCAACAAAAAAGAATCCTGTACACACATACAATAATTCAGGACTTTACTCTGTCACATTAACAGCAAGTAATGCAAACGGAAGTAATGCGCTGAAAAAATCCAGTTATATTGCAGTCTCAAGCGTTTTAGCTGCTCCTGTTACCGACTTCTCTGCGTCTCCGACTTCAGGAAAAGTGCCGCTTACTGTCCGTTTTGCTGACCAGAGTACAGGGTCGCCAACTGAATGGAAATGGACTTTCGGAGACGGAACTAATTCAACAGAGAAGAATCCAGTACACACATACAATAATTCAGGACTTTACTCTGTTACACTGAAAGCAAGTAATGTAAACGGCAGCAATGAGCTGACAAAATCCAGCTATATTGCGGTCTCAAGCGTTTTAAATGCTCCAATATCTAAATTCTCTGCATCTCCTACTTCGGGAAGCATACCTCTTACTGTCAGTTTTACTGACCAGAGCACAGGAGCACCAACTGCATGGAGATGGACTTTCGGAGACGGGAATAATTCAACAGAAAAGAATCCAGTACACACATACAACAAATCCGGGCTTTGTTCTGTTACACTGACAGCAAGTAACGCAAACGGAAGTAACGTGCTGGTAAAAACCGACTATGTTGCCGTTTCAAACTCCCTTGTAGCTGCTTTTTCTGCATCTCCAACTTCAGGATCTGCACCACTCAGTGTCAGTTTTACTGACAGAAGCACCGGATCACCAGCTTCATGGACATGGGATTTTGGAGATGGAAATACTTCAACAGAAAAAGATCCTGTATATGTATACAATAAAACAGGACAATATACTGTTAGTTTAACAGTAAATAATCCAGGAAGCAGTAGTACTGAAAGCAGGTCCAGATATATCACAGTTAGTAAGTAAATGTCTTGAGTCGAAAAACGGCTTTGTAGAAATTTATCTATACCAGCTTCAGGGGACTAAAGATTGATAGAAGTATACTATGACATTCAGTTTATTAATGGATAAGTTACTTCTGAGGATTTCTGCAGAATCAAAAAGCAGCATCTTGTCAG
>CAYSZA010000072.1:5561-11467 GCA_964435275.1 uncultured Methanosarcinales archaeon
ATGGATAAGTTACTTCTGAGGATTTCTGCAGAATCAAAAAGCAGCATCTTGTCAGTATGCAGGTAAAAAACACTTGTTTAAACGATACTTTAAAGATTTAAACGACACTTTCGAGATTTAAACGATACTTTAAAGATTTAAACGATAATTCAAAGAAGGAATTGCAAAACTCAGAGAGTTAATAAGTAAACGGAAAAAGCGTAGAAAAGATGAAGAGGTAGCTAAATTTTAAAGGACATACCAGTCAGTATCGTCAACCGAGAGGTCTTCCCGAAGGCCGACTTCTCTTCTTGGCAACTTGAGAGCGTCGGTAATTGCATCGGAAAAGTCCTGAAGATACTCCCTTGAAGAAAGGCTGTTGTAAATAAAGGGCTTATCAGGCTGGATCATTTTCTGAATCGTTGATTCCCTGGGCACGATGACTACCTCTATATCGACCATTTCCACGGCTTTTTCCATTGCAGTCCTGAAATCCCCTATGCAGTAAGCTATCCTGTGTTTGTAGGTCTCTCTTGTTTTTTCAAGGTAAGCCGCAAGCCTTTCACTTTCCATTTTTATGAAATCCCGCTTTATGCGTGCCACGTTGCATTTGCCCATCATAAAGCTGTAATGCATGAAAGGATACTGGGTATCAAGTTCCCTTGGCGTAATCCCGCAGGTTCCGAAAGTTACTATATGCACGTCCTCGGGTTTTGCAATCCCGAAGATCACCCTGTCAAACTTTTTATGTGAAGGACTTTCATGATAGGGTTTCCTTTTGGCACAGGGAACGAAAATACAGAGCTCCCTATAGGGAGCCTCATACTCCTTCAGGACCCACTCATTGGCCCTTATCATGTCAGGGTGATAAATTATCCTATCAGTGTCAAGAGGTTCTTTGGAACGCTCATCTTCAGGAATAATGGGTTTCATAAACGTCAAAGCTAATTGAGTCTGGAGATTGTATATATAATTAACTAACTTCGGCAGCCGCAAAAATTATGAATTTGAAGGAAATTCTCAAAAAGAAAATCAAGCAGAAACGAGTTAACCGAGAAAACAGATGATAAAAATTAGTCCGCTCTCTAAAATAACTACCTTCATCCGAAGAATGAATAATGAAGACGGTCAAGTAGTGGAAATAATCGAATGAAAGTAAGATAAAAGTAGGATGTAAATAAGATAAAAATAAGATAAAAGCAAAATAAAAACAAGATAAACAAGATAAACAAGAATAAAATAAGATAAAAATAAGGTTAAATGAAAATTTTGAAAAAAGTCTGGAGAGATTTGGCCGAATTTACAGCTTTAATCCGTCCACAAAGTCTCCCATTCTATCCAGGGCTTTTCTGATGTCATCTATAGATGCTGCATAGGCGCAGCGCAGGAAACCTTCACCTGCGTCTCCAAAGACGTCTCCGGGAATTGTTACGACTTTCTTTTCGTCCAGAAGGCGCTCTGCAAATTCGGAGGAAGAAAGACCTGTATTCCCTATATGTGGGAAGGCATAAAATGCCCCTTTGGGGTTGCAGCACTCAAGCCCAATCCTGTTAAAACCCCTGACAATAAAGTGCCTGCGCCGGTCGTATTCCCGGACCATCCGTTCCATCTCATCTTTACCATTGCGGAGGGCTTCGATTGCTCCTATCTGGGCGGTTATGGGGGCGCAAAGCATGGAATACTGGTGAATCATCATCATTGAATGTATAATCTCAGATGGACCCATTGCAAAACCGAGCCTGAGCCCGGTCATTGCATAAGCTTTCGAGAATCCGTTGAGCATGACAGTCCGTTCTTTCATGCCGTCAAGGGAAGAGAACGGAACATGTTTGCCTCCATAGGTCAGGCACTCATAAACTTCGTCTGAGATAACAAACAGATCATTGTCCACAACGAGGTCGGCAATACCTTCCAGATCCTCCTGTGTCATGATCGCTCCTGTAGGATTGTTAGGGAAGTTAAGAATTATTGCCTTGGTTTTGTTCGTAATCACAGGTTTGAGGGCTTCTGCAGTCAGGCTAAACTCATCCTCCCTGTGGGTGGAAACGATGACCGGCCTACCTCCTGCAAGAACAACAGAAGGCACATATGCCACATACGAGGGCTGGACAATTATAACCTCATCACCAGGGTTGACTACTGTTCTGACTGCTATATCCAGAGCTTCACTCACACCTGTTGTTATGAGTATTTCGGACGAAGGGTCATAGTCAAGACCATAACGCCTGTAATAAGTCCTGGTAAGTTCGTCTCTGAGCTCCGGAAGCCCATAATTTGAGGTATATGAGGTTTGCCCTTTTTCCAGGGAATGAATGCACATTTCACGGATATGCCACGGAGTAATAAAGTCAGGCTCTCCTACACCAAGGGAGATTATATCCTCAAGTCCGGAAACCAGGTCAAAAAAACGGCGTATTCCTGAAGGTGGAACATTTTTCACAGCTTCGGCAACAAACTTAGAAGGATCGCATGAAGGTCTCAAGCAAAACACCCCTTTAAGAAACTGTATGAGTACTATAAAGTGTAAAATCGGACAGGGAGATCAGGCTTTAAGCCAGTTCGTATTAAAACGATACTGGTAGCCTTTTAATCGCTTCAGGTTCATGGAGGATAACCCCATCTTCTTTATAGGTTTTCAGTACGAAGTGGGTTGATGTGCTCTGTACCTGATCAAGGGTTGCAATTTTCTCTGCTACGAAAAAGGCCACGTCCTTCATCGATCTTCCCCGGACAGTAAGGGATATGTCATAATTCCCGGATAAGAGCCTGACTGACCTGACTTCCGGAAACTTGTAGATTCGTTCTGCAATTGCCTGATAGCCCTGATTGCGCTCGAGAGTAACCTTCAGCTCAATCACAGCATAAACATAGTTTTCCCCGACCAGATCCCAATCGACTATGGTCTTGTAGTGCCGGATAACTCCCGTCTCTTCAAGTTTTGCGATCGTCTGGGAAACCTCCTGTGCAGACATATCTGTAAGGGTTGCGATTTCCTCAGGACTTGTTCGGGCATCGTTTTCAAGAATTTCCAGTATATGTCGAATCTTTTCATCCATATTAGTCACCGGCACAAAGGTAAGGGAATTTGACAAAGAATCCCCGTCTCCGGGGCAAATTGGATTTAAGTTATTCAATTAATACAGCGTTTACAACTCCGTCCTGCCCTGGCCTGCTTGTAACCTTCGCAGTTCCGAGAGGAGTCCTTATAACTGAGCCTTTTGTCAGGATGTTACGCCTGATATAGTGTTTGTTTGCAGCATTGTCAAGAACGGTCTCAATGGGTGCAGAGGTGGTCTTTCCGTCTTTAGGATTGGTTACGTTTGCAATATTGCACTGGAGAAGTCTTACTTTCCTGTTGCCTCCCATTGTGTGGACGTTTTTCCTCTTTACTTCACTTATACGGGTTTCCGCAGACTCGCGTCCCATTTCAAACTTGCGCTTCCCGCGGGCAGCTATAACTTTCCCACCGGTCACTTTTCTTCTGGAGCTACCTTGCCATCTCATATTAAAACCTCATCGTGTGTTGAAATTGTAATCAATATTTATCCTTAATGATTATTTCTGTACTTTCCGATTGTAAATATACTGTAATCCTGGTGATCCTGATCTGATGATCGTGTCAGGGCAAAAGCATACCTGTCAGTAGCTTAATTGCTCTGATTATATATTAATTATATTAACAGGAGTACTTAATTAGCATATTTGCTATGGACTAATCAATACAAATAGAATCGTATAAGAACTTTGCGATCAGGCAGCCAGAGAAAAACACAATTTTCTACCTGCCTGAATAGAGCTGCCTGATCCTGTAAAAGGATATGGAAGAGTTATAAATATAGATTACAGGTCACAAGAATAAATATGGAAACACGCCAAAATTAAGTCCACGAATGCAGGCGAAGGAAAAAGGCATAGGTTTATAATTATATAAAAATAAGGTAAATGAATCGTTTTGAAGTAAATGAATCATTTTGAAGTTTAAAGCATTTGAGGTTAAAACTGAGATATCAAATTCTAATTATAAATCTTTGATGCCCGAAAGAGGGAGCGGCATATCAGAAAATAAAAAATAATCGGTATCAGGTGAGACAAACAATGGTTACGGAGATTTCATTGAACACAATATGTGGACATACAACAAAGATAATTGCCACAAAGGAAGGGAAGAATACCCACGTACATATTAAGACTACGTGTGAGAAACTCAGGAAGTGGGGCACACATTTTGATATGGGAATGAAAGACCTTATGGGCGGGCCCGAAACCGTACTTGGCCAGAAAATGGCTGAGACACCGCTTACACCTACCTGTCTTGTCCCGGCAGCAGTAATGAACGCTTGCTGGCTCGAAAACGGCATGATCTCGAAAAACCTTGCTCGAGAAATGGGGAAGATGGAAATCATCTTTGATAAGCTGGAATGAGGTCTTCCCCCTATCCTTTTATTTCCTTTATAATTCCGCAGTAAGGAAAGAAAACCCGCAGGCAATAGCAGTACTGTGAAAAATTGCCTGCATACATATGAACTCGGGAATGCTTATATTGAATCTCAAACCTTTTTTCTAAAAAGTGATCAAAAATGTTTGATCAAAAATGATAGTGCAGAATTTGTCACTAGATAACAAAAGAGAATTCCTCAAAATGCTTAAAATGTGTTAAAATAATATTACTATATCTTTAGAAGAAATAAAAATTTCAAAAACCCGAGTTGAGAATATGGATTTAAAAGAGATAAATGAATATGGACAGGAACTGGTAGAATGCCTGAAACTCACGACTTCCCCTGTTGCAGTAAAATTGGTTCCGAAAGGAGGAGAAATCCCCGAGGGAATTAAAAAAGTAGACGAAGCTATGAGACACTGCCAGCTGGTTGACAGAGTAAGAAGAACTGGTGAGGAGTTTTATACCCTGCTCGAAGACCAGATGTGCAAAGGCGGAGCCGGTGCAATGGGCCTTGGCGAGATGCCCCCTAAAGTCGCAAGCGGGGAGTTCTATTTTAAAGGACTCAAGCAATTCAGCACCCAGGGAGCTGCAAGGCGTACCCTTGAGATGGTTCCCAAGCTTCCCGCGAACTCAACGGAAGCTATCCTGTATTCTCCCCTGGAAAAAACCTCGTTTATTCCGGATGTAGTTGTGGTTATATGTACCCCCAGACAGGTTATGTTGCTCACCCAGGCCATGATGTATAAGACAGGTGGCAGAATTGAATCCAGCTTTGCAGGAAAACAGAGCTTATGCTCGGATGGGGTTGTAAAGGTCTACAAAGAAGGCAAGATAGGAGTCACAGTCGGCTGCAGCGGCAGCAGGACATATACCAAGATCTCAGACGAAGAAATGATTATGGGGATTCCTGTCGAACTTCTGGGCGACGTCGCTTCCGGCCTCAAAGCAATCTGCCCCAAGTAAGATCCGAAGAGTACCTTTCCTTCAAATAAAAGTTCCTTCATGCTTAGCCCTTTCAAGCCGTTTCCAGCCTGAGGAACCCAATGAAAGGGCAAGAACTTATCAAATGCAAATTAAGGTACCCGAACACCCGAATTCGTTCTAAAAATCCCATACTATGCAACAGAGAGGTTAAAATTAAGTCTCATTAAATGTACTTTGCTCACTTTTAATTGATTTCTTTAACTGATTCTTTTAAGCAATTCTTTACTCGTTTCTAACCTTAATTTCATTACATCCCCTCAGCCGCGAGAGAATTAAATGTGCAGAAAAGCTTTAACCTTATAGATAAGTTCTGTACCGAGCAAAAGATGATATTATTCACCCTTAAATTCGTCCTTCAAGCAAATTAAAAACAGTTTCTCCTGGTTACGAATCAGCCATCTTAAGCGCAACCATTGAGCCGCTTGACCAAAACCGTTGCGCCGAAACCGTTGCGCCGGTTTATCACGCCTACGATGTCATTTAGAGCCTATCCGAAAAGTGG
>CAYSZA010000073.1:0-11375 GCA_964435275.1 uncultured Methanosarcinales archaeon
GTTTTTGATCAAACTTTTTTTGAAAAAGTTTGCGATCAAGCCTTTTTTGAAAAGGCTTTTAAAAATGCTTACGTTCCATCTTTTAACCCGCTAATTCGACCGTTAACGAGATAATCTGTAACCAAATCTCAGTCAGGTTTATCAAATTTTCAGTCAGGTTTATTAAATTTTCAGGTTCAGAAGTTGCCTGTAAAGAATTTTTTCTGGGGTTTAGGAGTGCCTGAAACAAATATCATACAGGCTATGAACTTACTCTGAGCCTCTCGGAGCCTTTTTCTCTTTTCAGAGGCTAAGTTCATTACTAAGGGTTTCCTTACTATCTAATTATATTTTATTTCAGCTCTACTAATCTATTTCGCGCTGTGAAAATGAGTGATATTACTTACATATTTAGTTTTATCTACTGCACTTAGTTACTCATTTTATTGTTCTAAGTTATAATCCACATATTCAAAAATATGAATTTTATTCAAAGTTAACTTTACCACTCAGAGTTATTCTTCCATGAATCTCTTACTGATATTAATTAGGATCTGGCGTGATGGGAGTGTTTTGTTGGACGCGAATAACAGGAATAAACAATAGAAACCGGAGTAAAAGGACAGATAGAACGCTTAAATAAGTTAAACAGAAATTTTAATACACAATTTAAATAAAGGTTTCAATAGAAGTTTTAAATAGTGATTTTAAATTACTGATTTCTATAACTATAATTCTTGACTTTACAGACTGAAAAATCATAGAGGTTGAGCTACGAGTACAATTGAAGAGTTCGGTTTTGATCCGGTTTTTCTGGATTTCATGACGAAACTGGCTATATCCTTCCTGATAGGAATAATGGTAGGTATAGAAAGGGAGCATAGAGGCATTGAGCACGAAATCTTTGCCGGGGTCAGAACTTATAGTATAACCTGCATAACAGGCATGTTAACGGCTTTCGTAAGCGAAACAGCAGGGCCGGGTTTTGTCTATGTAGCCGCGCTTTTTTTCGGAGCAGTCTGCTGCATAATCACCTATGCCAAGATCTTTCTATTCAAACGGATCGGAGTTACCAGCCCTATAAGTCTCTTTTTCATTTTCGTTATGGGTATCCTTGTGGGCTACAATTACGGTCTGTTTGCGATAGTCTCTTCAATAGTCGTGGCTTTTCTGCTCATCCAGAAGAAGCCCCTTCATCAGTTTGCAGGAAACCTGACAAAAGAGGAACTCTACAATGCTATACAGTTTCTGGCCGTGGCTTTTATACTTTATCCTGTGATGCCGGATATGGAGTTCTTCGGAGTCATAAATTTCAGGTCTGCAATCCTTATTGTAATTCTCGTTTCGCTTATCAGTTTCTTAAGTTATGTGCTCCTGAGAAAGTTCGGCACAAGGCGCGGGATATGTTACTCAGGCTTCGTGGGAGGTTTCGTGAACAGTGAAGCCGCGACAGCCGCACTTGCAGGCCTCTCAAAGCGAGCCGAGGAAATGGCCGATCCTGTACTTACAGGAATCATGCTCTGCAATATTTCCATGCTCATCCGGAATCTCGCATTAGCCCTGATTGTTGATCCGACTGGCCAGACAACTCTGTTTATGCTTCCTCCCCAGACCGTGATCGTCCTTATTTCCACAGCGATGGTTCTCAGGTACAATAAGAAATTCTGCCCGATAGGCGGGGGAGAACTTAAAATCGAATCTCCTTTCTCACTCGGTCAGGCATTTAAATTCGGGGTTGCCTTTACCGTCATCCTCATAATAGGAAGCTTTGCGTATAAAATTGCGGGGACTGCGGGAATTTACGTCACTGCCCTCGGCGCTCTTGTCAGCAGTTCAGGGGTAATCGTTTCGGTAACATTACTTGCCGTAAGTGGAAATATCTCCTACGAAACTGCAGCAAACACTGCAGTGCTTGCAAGTCTCATCAGTACGCTTAACAAAATCCTGCTTTCGAAAATCTCAGGTTCTTCCAGCCTTTTCTCGCTTGCAAAAAAAACCTTCGGAACAATTACGATTATCGGGGCTCTTGCTTTACTTCTGTGGAACAGCATGTAAAAAGGGCTTAATACTACTTTTTGTTTTCAGGTAAAGGGATTTTTTGGTCTCACTATTGATACCTGCGCCTTTACGGTTGAGATTTAAGGTTCTTGATGTTTAAGTTTGATAACTTGCCTGCGATCTCGTACTTAATGCTTAGCCGCAAATATCTTTATATGCGAGCATGATATTAAAATTATTAATGAGTTAAGTTTAAGTAGTCAGCAATCTGGAAGCGAATTTCAGGAATTTTTAGAAAGGGTACTTGCTTAAAAGTAAGAATAATTCAAAGTCAGTGAAAAGTATATTTATATCTATGAGTCATCTTGAGAAAGAAAAAATAGGATTCGAAATGCCCTCAAAGAAAGACTGCAATACGAAAGACTGCAATACTATAGAGTACTGGTCTTTATAGCCCAGTAAGGTCAAAAACCTAGACGGTTAAGCTTCAAACTAAACATTTAGCTTGAAAATTGCGTAAGACTTCGGCTGAGGTATTAGTATCCGAAATTTCATAATCACAAGACGTGGGGATAGAATGAAAACAAAAATAATTGTGCTTCTTCTCATATTCAGCGCCGTTTTACTCTCAGGGTGCGCAGGGAACGAACAGCCATCGCCAGAGGAAAATGTTACTCCTGAAGAAAACGTAACTGTTGTGGAAACACCGGAAGAAAATGTGACTGCTGTAGAAACCGAAACACCGGAAGAAAATGCGACTGCTGTAGAAACCGAAACACCGGAAGAAAATATAACTTCGGAAGAAAACGAAACCGAGGGAACGGTCGGGGTCTCAACTCCTGGCATTAAAGGGACTCCGTATACTGTAAGACTGGAAAATTACAGAGCAAGTCCCTCAAGTCTTGAAATAAAAAAGGGAGAAACCGTTGCCTGGTTAAACATGCAGGACAATCCGAAAAGGGTCTTTACCCTTGTGAGTGAGGAAAATCTCTTTGAGAATACAAACCTTGTGTACAGGCGAGCTTTTACCTATACCTTCAACGAGACCGGAGAGTACAATTTCAGTGTTATCGGTCAGCCCAAAATGAATGTCAGTGTTGCGGTTGAACCCTGAAAGATGGCTCCTGAGACTGAAGAATAAATATCTCAGGATTTCCTGAAAATGAAGAGTAAGATCTCAGGAAAATTGGTTTAATGAAGTGTTTATACAGTTTCGTCGTATCGAAGAGAGCTTTAAAGGGCAGGAAATCTGAGTTGTCATGAAAGGCCGATAAGATTTCCTGGCAAATCTATTTTTGCACTTTTTAAATAAAGGAGGACATACTGTCCTTTGCTTTTATTTCTCATCTGCTGCGTCTATGAAAATTTTACTCGGGCTCCTGAGGGATCGCGTTAACATACCTTCCTTTCTCTGGAGTAGCTAAGGATGCATATACAACAGCTCTAAGACCCGGTACCTCCTCAAAAAATCCGAAGATCTCCTGGGTTTTGTGGATTCGTGTAGTAAGCTGTAGCTCTTAAAGCTATAGTTTCTCTTCTAAGCAGTATATGAAGTAACACTAATTTGGTCCCTATCCCATTATTTGGACCAACATTTCTTACTCAAAATCCGTGCCCGTGCTTCAAAAATAACTCGGGCTTAAAGGACTGTTATAAGAAAGCATTATTATTTATAAAAGGCTTATATTACATTGGAGTACAAAAAGGACATTAATAACAAGGGGGAGGGGATTGGCAACAAAGAAAATAATTTTACTTCTGATAGTCCTGTTGGTAATAATATCAGGCTGCTTGAGTTCGGAAAATAACAAAGAGAATGAAGAAGACCAGGAGGCAGGCAGCAGTTCAGGGGGTTCACAAAGACCAAGAGAAGTGAGAACACCTGAAGGGATGCAGCAGGGAGTGGGAACTCCGGAAGAGACAGGTACAGAACAGGAAGTGCGGACACCAGAAGAAACGGGAACGTCGGATGAGACGGTAGCACAGAAAGAGTATGAAACGCCGGCAGAAACCGAAACGCAGGGAAAATTGGGAACTTCGGAAGAGACTGGAACTTCGGGAATCCAGAAAGAGCCTGAAATAGGACGAACAGGAGTCGAAGAGGGAGAAAGAGCCGGGGTTGCACAGCCTGACGGAACCACCCCGACGTCGCACTCTGTGAGGCTTAAGAACTATCTTATGATTCCCTCAAGGCTGGAAATTAATACCGGAGATACGGCTGTATGGAAAAATTACCAGGAATCCAGTATGCTTGTCCTGACCAGCAGAGAATATCTTTTCGCGGATCAAACGCTTGCATACGGAAATACCTTTGAGTATACATTTGATAAACCTGGAAGCTACAATTTCATTGTAAAGGGATATCCGAAAATGCAAATGACCATCACTGTAAAATAATATCCCAAAGTATAGCAGTTTCAAATGACATGTAAAACTATAGTCGAAGGCACAACAAAGGTTTCAGTTCCGATACCACCTCCGGACGCAACCTTCCCTCCCTCGGCAGCTCCGGTCTTTTACAACCCGGAGATGGAGCTTAACCGCGATATTAACGTTGCAGCTACGGCTGCATTTGTGGAAAGGCTTCTTTCGAGAAAAGAGCTTCTAAGGGAAGAAATTCGTTATGTGGACGCTTTTTCAGCGTCAGGGATAAGGGGGCTTCGGATTGCAGGAGAAGTAGGGATTCACTCGACCATGAATGACTGGAGCGCCGATGCGTTTGAAATGATTAAAGAAAATATCAAAATTAACGGGCTTGAGGAAAAAACCCTGGCTACCCGGAAGAACGCAAATGTACTGCTTCACGAGCAAAAATTCCATATCGTGGATATCGACCCTTTTGGTACCCCTTCACCCTTCCTGGACGCAGCGTCAGCCTCGGTTCGGAGTATGCTGTCGGTTACGGCAACGGATACGGCACCCTTATGTGGAGCCCACCTGAAAGCCGGGATACGAAAATATGCGGCTGTACCTCTTAACACGGAATATCACAGTGAGATGGGGCTTCGAGTTCTCCTGGGAGCCTGCGCCAGAGAGCTTGCAAAGCATGAAAAAGGAATGTTCCCCCTGCTTTCCCATGTGACACGCCATTATGTCCGTACTTACCTTGCAGTTCTCCCTGGAACAAAACAAACTGATCGGACTCTTAAGTCAATAGGTTTCAGCATTCACTGTCCGACATGTGGGTTTCGAGGACCGGTATACGGGCTTGCAGTACATATTGAAAAGGAGTGCCCTGTCTGCGGGTCTTTGACTCAGATTGCAGGCCCTCTATGGCTCGGACCATTCAGGGAACAGGCGTTCTGTGACGAGGCTATTTCCGAACTTGAGGTGCATCCCCTAAATACAAAGGATAAAGCAAAGAAGTTAATCACTCTCTGCAGGGACGAACTGAATATCCCGATGTTCTATGACCAGCATGTGATCTGTAAAGAACTCGGAGTTTCTGCAACTGGAATAGAAATCCTGATAGAAGCCCTCAGAGCCCACGGGTTTGAGGCGTCGAGGACACATTTCAGCGGCACATCGTTCAGGACTGATGCGCCTATAACAGAAATAAAAGAAATAATCAGGGCACTTTCAGTGTGAAGGTCGTCAGGCAAAAGTTCAGAGATGAACAGAGGTTGGAAACGATCTCAGTATTATATATAAACCATTGAAGAATACTTAAAACGCTTTGATTCAGATCCACAGGTAACCCGCTAGAAAAATTCCAATGTGATACTATGTCCGATGAAAATGCAGAAAAGTTGTTTTTGCAGGAAAAACCCACTCGTGCGCTGCTATTTATTGGCTCGATGGGAAAGACTTATGCATCTGTTATTTCTAAAGAGATAGATTCCACCTTTGCCCATACCACCAGAATCCTAGCGAAAATGGAACAGTGCGGACTTATAAGATTCACATTTGAGGGGCGGATAAAGTTTGTCGAACTTACGGAATACGGAAGAGAGGTCGAAACCGCCCTTAAAGAGTTCAGGAATATAATTGCAGAGGAACCGACTGAGGGTCAAAAAGAACCGGTCGGGGACCAGAAAGGGGAGTTCAGAGGTACAGGTATTGAAAGGGAAGGAACTGCAGGTGAAGATGAGGTAAAAGAGCCTGAAAAGACAGAAGAGCTGGACTCTCTGAGTGCTGAGATTCTTGGAAAGGTAAAGAGACTCCGGAGTAAAATAGAGAGTATTCACAGGGATGCAGTTGAGCATGGAGATAGCAGGGATACAATTTCCCGGAAACTTGGTCCCTACAGTCGGGACATTAAAAAACTCCAGAACCAGATCGAGAGGGCAGAAAGTCCCATTAATGAAACTGTTATCTCAGCTCTGGAAGAAAGTGAAGAGCTTCTGGAATTTTATCTAAGAAGCTGAGGAATTCTCCGGTTCACGGAAAAAACAGGCAGATGAAATAATCGGTAGGAAGAATATGATAAAAGTTGTAACCCTCCAGCATATCTATGGAAAGAACCGGGAAAGAATGGCTGGGCTTTTGAAAACCTTGGTTGAGAATGAATTAAAAGACCTTGAAGTTAAGGTTGAAATCTCCATTACCCCTGAAAACTGGGCCGAATTCACCCTTGAAGGTGAGGATGAAGAAGTGTCTGCGAATTTGCTGACCTCCAGATATGGAAAACCTGCGCAAAAAGCTGAAGCTGGAAAAGTATACATGGGTTTTATCCAGGCATTCGGGGAGGATGCTTTTCTTGTTAATATCGGTGTGCCTTTGAGGATTGAAGCCGGGGAACTGAAAGCCCTGGGAACTGGAAAACCAAAACAACTTGCCTCCAGATTTGGCCTTATACCTCACCTGCCGGTTGAAGTCGAGGTTATCGAGGCAAATAAAAATGTAAAAGCACGTTTCACCAAAAAACAGCTTGATATCTGGTGGAACTGGAAAAAGGCAGCTACAGATAGGGTGACTGTTAACGGAGCTACCCGTTCGGAAATCAAAAGTGCAATTAAAAAAACAGGCCACGGAAGAGATATTTACGAAATCGAGCGCCTGGGGCTTCTGGAACATGCAATCGTATGCCGGGAAAAAACCGATGGTCCTGGTATAGTTGCAGCAATAGGACCTCGCCTGAAGTCCGAAATGGGAGTTGTAATCGGAGACGCTCGCTGACAGGTTGCCGTGAAGCAATAATGCTTCCGAGGAGAAAAATAGGCTAAAGCCCTGAAAAAAGAGCTGGTTCGGAAAAAATTTTATAAGCCAGTTGGTTTTAAGAATGGAGCGCGTTTTGAAACCGGAGTTACTAATAATAATTTATATGTAACATCATGAGCGAAAAAAAGGAATTTATATTGTTATCTTAAAAAGACAGTGTTCGTGCCCTGTTCCGTAACACTCCGTCTCTACTACTCTACATTCCCTGTCCAGCTTTCCTTTAAGAATTCCCTCAATAATGCCTTCTTTTAAGGTGCAGAAAGGTTTTCCTATGACCGGCATTGAGCTGGCTTTAAAACTGTCTTCGATATGAAGTGCAGGGATGCCTGCAAGTACGGAAACCCGGCATTTCCCATGGAACTCCAGGAAGTCTGCAATCTCCTTTAGGAGCCCATCAGGAGTTTCGGACTCAAATATGGTGGAAAGCGATCTTCCGAGGTCGTTTCCTATCGTTTTTACAACCGGGGCATTATCAATCCCGTATGCTTCAAAGCCAAAACAAAGTACATGGAACAGGATTTCTGAAAAACAGAATCTGTCCTTTCCGTTTGCCGGAGTCCTTTCCAGCAAATTCCTGTAATGCTCGATGAAAGGTTCCTGAGAGCATCCCATGTAGCGGGAAATAAGGGAATATATTTTTCGGCGTCGATCTTTTGGGTCATAATTCTCTTCTACAAGCTCATACGACCTGAGATTATTCAGGTGTACGGAAATAGTTGACTTGGCTTTTGCTGTAGATTTTACAATTTCGTCAAATGACTTGGGTTCTTCCCTGAGTAAATTAAGGATCTGAAGTTTAACAGGACTACCTACTGCTATCAGTCCTTTTTCATTATAAAAAAATTCTGTTTTACTCTCAGGCTTTGCCATAATATCTTTAGATAAGTTGCATTTAGAATATATAAATCGTTCGCACATCAACGAATAATATCCTCTTATATATAATTATAAACTTATAATATTTTTCTTCTTTAAAAAGACGAACTCGGGTAGAGAAAATTAATTCAGGAAAAGACGGGCTTAATTGGGGAGGAGAGATCTTCGGTTTGGGAAAAAAGGCTGATTCAGGAAAAAGAGATATCTGATTCAGGAAGAGGGATTTATAGTAGAAATACAGATATGCTAACAATATATTCCAGCGAGCACAAATAGACAGCAAAGGTTCCAGAGCTGCCGATAAGGTGCCGGGAAAGGCATAACACAGGTATCAAAATATAATGCATGGAAGCCTCAGATTATCAGGCTTGAGAACTTTAAAAAAACCAAAGGGGAAAATTCATGGGATTATTTTCAAGAATGGAGACGGTGTTTAAATCGAAAATGAACAAGGTGCTCAACAGAATGGAAGATCCAAGAGAGACTCTTGATTATTCCTATGAAAGGCAGCTTGAACTGCTCCAGAATGTGAAAAGGGGAGTTGCAGAAGTTACAAGCTCAAAAAAGCGCCTCCAGCTTCAAAGAGCAAAACTTGTGCAGAATACGGACAAACTTGATAAGCAAGCAAGAGACGCAATTACTGCTAATAGGGAAGACCTTGCAAGGCTGGCCCTTGAGAGAAAAGCCGCCCTTCAGCAGCAGATAGAAAATATCGACAGGGAAATTGCCGAGCTTGAGACGCAGCAAGAAAAACTCGTTGAGTCAGAAAAGCGCCTTTCAACCAAAGTGGAGATCTTCAGGACAAGAAAAGAGTCCATAAAAGCCCAATATTCGGCAGCAGAAGCTCAGGTGAAAATTAATGAATCCGTAACAGGAATCAGTGAGGAAATGGCAGATGTAGGTCTTGCGCTTGAAAGAGCTGAGAACAAAACCGAAGAAATGAAGGCAAGAGCACAGGCGATTGATGAGCTTATGGAGGCCGGTACACTTGAGGATCTTACAGGAGGCAGGGATGAAATAGACCGGGAGCTTGCAAAAATCAGTGCACAAACCAACGTTGAATCTGAGCTTGCCAGGCTTAAGACCGAAGCCGGAAAAGGGTCTGAAAAACCGAAAATGGGGGAAGAAGGTAAGGAAGAAAGGAAGGAGGTCTGAAGCTTGATAATAAGGATTATGGGTGAAGGCCAGTACAGGGCTCCTGAAGCTCTCTGTGACGAATTGAACCAGATCGATAACCGAATTGTAGATCTCGTTGAGGAAGGAAAAGCCAAGGAATTTCGAGATGAACTTGCTAAACTGATCTACGAAATAAAAGAAAAAGGGGAGCCTATTGAAGCGGAAGAGATTCTGGAATCCGATATTATCGTGCCCCCAGGGGATCTTAGTTTTGAGGAAGCAAAAGCTGTGTTTAAGGGCTCAGGGATTTTTAAAGATTAAAGCCTTAACTTAAGAACAATGTCCCGGCACTGAAAATAAATTAGCAGGCATTCAGGGTTCTTAATTAAGGACTCTTCACTTACCGAATGACCATTACTGGAACTTTTGAATGCCTGACGACATTCTCTGCCACACTGCCGATCAGGAATCTTTTGATGCCTGTAAGGCCGTGTGTACCCATTACTATGAGGTCGATATTGTTTTCCTCGGCATACTCAAGGATTTTATCAGCCGGGATGCCTTTCAGGAACACAGGCTCAACTTTAACCCCTGCTTCCTTTCCCAGCTTTTCTACGTCAGCAATTGCAACTCCTCCCTTATTCGCAAGATATTCTTCAAATGCCTCACTCCAGCCCATAACCGTTCGTGTGGTTACTGCATGCTGGGTAGAGATAACATAAAGCGCATGCACTTCAGCACCCACTGCTTTTGCGATGTTTATCCCGTAAGAAGCCGCTCTACCTGCGTTTTCTGAGCCGTCGGTTGCGACCAGAACTCTTTTGAAGAGACCTCCCTCCGTCATATCCACTCCCTTTTATGATATTGGTAATTTTTTATTTCAAAATGTAACGACGTTTTTCTTATTTAAAAATATTTACCGGCTTTTATTCTTTAATTAAAAATATGAGTATTAATATTAAAACTTCATCCTGAGCATTAATATTAAAACCTGATCCTGACTATTATTGCTTTTTCCTGTAATGTGATATGGATCTCGCCTTATGTTCTTGCTAGAAAAGCATTTTAATAGAGTTCGTGAACAACAGTTCATTTCTTGTGTACAGGATATTGAGAACTCTTTATTGGAAATTTGTCAGATAGATGTCTTTATTCAATATGTTATAAAGCATGAAGCCTGAAATTTAAATGAGAGAGTTTTATGTAAAGGCAAATAGAGTACAAGTAAATAGTATTAAAGCCAACTCAGGAGTTATTTCTTTTGTAAAAAATCGAACTCTAGAGAGTAAATTAAATAATTTTCTGGATTAGTGCTTATTCAGTATCAGAATTAAGTTATTAAACTTAAGGCTCTAAGAAGTTAGGATTAAATGTTCAGACTGGTGGTAGATTTTGTCGAAAAAACGAATTCTAATCATTCTGCTTATTACAGCGGTATTTTTCAGCTTCGGCTGCGCCGATGAAAAGGGAACGAACTTTTCGGTCTCAAATAATGAGACTGAAATAAGTGTCAGTTTCCCGAAGACAGCTGAGGACAACTGGTGCCCTGCAGGTTCTCAGCTACAGGTCAAAGACCCGGCTACTGGAAAAAGCCTGAATCTGACAATTACCGGAACCGAAGAATTCGAAAACAAGACTCTCTGCAAAGCCTATGTAGAAACCGTTAGTGAAGGAAATACTTCCGGATTCGAGTACATGTGGTCCGAAGATAAAAATACCACAATCTGGACAAAATATGATATGGATAAAAATCTCTCAGTGAGGTTCATCCATGCAGACGGGAAAAAAACAATAGTTGATGGAGCCGGAAGGACACTTGAGTTCGGAGACCCGGAGACAGTTTCATCAAGCCCATTGTGAAAAGACCTGATACTCTTCTCTTTCTCCTGCCTTTCACAAAGAGAATCGATTTGTTTTTCCTGCTTCTATCGTTTTATCTCCCTTTCCTGCTTTTTCTCTAATTTCTTTTTCTTTATTTCTGACCTCTCAGGGTTAGAAATAAAATCGACAGAATCAGTTTTTAGACAGTACCTTTGAGAACTTCCAAATTAGGCGAACGGAAACTCTACCGAAGCCAGAGTAATTTTCAGATCCTGTTAATTATCGTGCTAGTGTGCAGCCTACTAGCACAGGACATACCTTTAAATACACTAAATGCAATTTAGTATTGAATAAAGCGAACAAACCATATCTTTCAAAACAGATACCAAGACCGGCAATTATCACCTCTACTGTTGCCGGTTATG
>CAYSZA010000074.1:0-11298 GCA_964435275.1 uncultured Methanosarcinales archaeon
TCTGGGTTCAGGTCAGTATAGTTACAAAAGAAGGTAATGTTACAAAAGAAGGTAATGTTACAAAAGAAGGTAAAAGAATTTTCCAGAAAGAAACCACGAAAGCGTTTTTTTCGGGGTCTCTCCGGAAGGTCTGCAAGAAATCAGACCCTGAATCAAAGGAAAGAGGAAAGTTTTTCACAGGCTTTAGACGGGCTTTTGAGCTATTTATGCAGGGATGAATAAGACTATAAATTAAAACATGAATCAGGCTCTTAAATTTCAACTCCTTCTTCTTTAAGGAAATGGTCGATCAGCTTCCTTGCAATGCTTATTTTTCCGGGCAGGACAGGCAGGTCTCCGGCAGGGAACCACCGGGCGTCCTCGATTTCAACCCCGTCGGGCCGGATATCCCCTGAACTGTACTCCGCAGTAAACCCGATCATAAGAGAATTCGGAAACGGCCAGGCCTGTGTACCGAAGTAGGTGATATTCTTAACCTCGATTCCCACTTCTTCCCTGATTTCCCTGATTACCGCAGCTTCGGCTGATTCTCCGGGCTCAACGAAACCGGCTATCAAACCGTAAAAATCCGGCGGGAAATTCGGGGACCTTGCAAGTAAGATCTCATGCCCTTTTCGGATAAGCACGATTACGGCGGGCGAGATCCTGGGATAGAAAAGCTCCCCGCAGTCAGGACACTCTTTTCCCCTCTCTCCGGGCTTTTGCAGGGTTTTTGTTCCGCACCGGCTGCAAAACTGATTTGTCCTGTCCCATTCCATGACCTGGACGGCTTTACTCACAAGCGCAAAACACTTCTCGCTCATTTCGGAATACGCCTGCCTGAGATCCACAAATTTCATTCCCTCGGGCGCCTGAGAGTCCTCAGGAAGTTCCACGGAATAGCAGTGTGTCCCATCAAGCGTTCCGAGATACTGTTCCCTGGTTCCCGAAAGCCCTAGCTCCCCAAAATCCAGCAGTCTTGGAATTACTCCAGGGTTTTTGTTAAGCTTGACGAGAATCTCGCGGCCCCGGAAAATAAACCAGAGCGCTTTTTCCTTCCTGTCGGCTGGCGGCTCTACGCCTACGATAAATTCCGGGCAGATGGGATTTTCCCTGTTTACTGGGGTCATAATGTTCATACTTATTGTTTTTTGTGTTATATATGATTACAGGAGTGTTTTTATTTTATATCCATTGTTCTGTTCCAAATTTTCACTGGCAACGGTTTTAGTTTCCTCAAAAACTGCAACAAGGAGCACAGAAGAGAGCAGTTAGCCTGATATAGCTAAACGTTATAAAAAGAACTTAAACTGTCTGTTAAGTGTTGAAAAGTATGTCATGCGTAGAAAGAATGGAAATAACTTAAATTGTCGTGAGAAGTAAGTAAAAGCAAATCAAAAGTGCTCAATTTCTAAAAATCTGTAATGAAAAATTGAAGAGGGGTAAACTCAAAAGCAAACCCTCTCCTTAATTTCATTTGAATTTTGTTTTTTATTTCTTTACTCTCTGTTTACGCAGTTAGGTTTTCCGATTTCGTCTGGGCCATATTCCCTTATTTCACCTGTGCATTCTCCATTCCAGGTATTTCGTAAACTCCATGACTATAAGCGTGGTCGAAGCCAGAGGAATTATCATTGCCCAGTCGTAAAGCGAGAGGGGGACAGTCCTGAAGGCTGTTTGCATAAACGGAATGTAGATAGCAGCAAGTTGCAGGATTATAGTGCTTAATACGGCATAGATAAGGGACATGTTGGTAAAGATTCCCAGGGAAAAGACCGAATATCTCTCCGAACGCCAGTTAAAGGCATTGAACATCAGAGAAATAACCACCAGGGTAAAGATCAGGGTCTGGATCTTCGGAAGGGGCACGCCGGAATTGAGAGCCCAGTAAAGCACTCCAAGCGACTGGACTGCAATCAAAGTTCCCAGGCCGAGACTTGCTATGATCATTCTTTTTGAAACCAGCCCTTCTTTTGACTCTCTGGGTTTCTGCGTCATAAGCCCCCTGTCAGGAGCTTCGAGGGAAAGTGCCATTGGAGGCAGACCATCCGTGATAAGGTTAATCCAGAGAATCTGGACTGCAATTACCGGCAGGATCTGCCAGGCAAGCACTCCTACAAGGACAATCAGCACCACTCCTATGTGGCAGGTAAGACCGTAGGCGATGAAGTTTTTAATATTCTTCAATATATTCCGTCCCTCTTCGACTGCCGACACGATGGATGCGAAATTGTCGTCGGTAAGGATCATGCTGGATGCTTCCTTGCTGACATCCGTGCCTGTAATGCCCATTGCAATGCCCATATCTGCCGCTTTCAGGGCAGGAGCATCGTTTACTCCGTCTCCGGTCATTGCAACTATGTATCCCTTCTTCTTGAGAGCCTCAACCACCTTCAGCTTATGCTCGGGATAAACTCTTGCGTAGACCGAAACCTTCTCCACGATCTCTTCAAATTCTTTGTTATCAAGGGCGTCCAGTTCGACGCCTGTAAGGACAAGGTCTCCTTCCCGGAAAATCCCGAGTTCCCTTGCGATCGCAAAAGCCGTGGTCTTGTGGTCGCCCGTAATCATTACGGTCCTGATTCCTGCACTGGTACAGGTGGCAATTGCAACCTTTACCTCCTCTCTCGGGGGGTCGCGCATACCCATAAGCCCTGCAAAAACCATCTCTTTTTCAGCTTCTTCAGGATGGATGTCTTCCGGAACCTTGCGGTAGGCAAATCCCATAACTCGAAGAGTCTGGTTTGCCAGATCCTGTACGACATTCAGGATCTCCTGTCTTCTTTCGGGGGTTAAATCTTCCTCTTTTCCTCCAAGGAAAATTTTCGTACAGGAAGCAAGGATAACCTCAGGAGCTCCTTTGGAATACGCATACAGCCCATCTTCGAAACTGTTCAGCGTGGTCATCATCTTCCGCTCGGAAGAGAAGGGGACTTCGCCTTTACGCCTGTGTTTTTCTTCCAGTGCGGCTTTACAGATTCCTTCTTTAGCTGCCGCGACGACAAGAGCGCCTTCTGTAGGGTCGCCTGTGATATCCCATACCCCTTCTTCTTCAACCAGCCCTGCGTCATTACAGAGGGTTCCTGCAACCAGCAGCCTGTGAAGATGCACGTCTTCGGAAACAGGACTGTCTCCTCTGCAAAAACTTCCAACGGGTTTGTACCCTTCGCCTGTAACGTTCAAGATAGTCCCGTCTACGTACACCTTTTCAACAGTCATCTTGTTCTGGGTAAGCGTCCCGGTCTTGTCGGTACAGATAATGTTGGTAGAGCCAAGCGTTTCTACCGATGGCAGTTTTCTAACAAGTGCATGCCTTTTCACCATTCTCCGGACGCCAAGGGCAAGCCCGACCGTCACAACCGCAGGGAGAGCTTCAGGAATGGCCGCAACAGCAAGGGCAACCCCCCAGAGAAACATCTCAAAAGGATCGAAGCCCTGGAAGATTCCGAGTATGGCCACAAAAGCCACAACTATAAGGGTTGCAGTCCCGAGCCAGCGTCCGAACTGGTCTAGTTTCTCCTGAAGGGGGGTTCTCTCCCTTTCGATTTCTTCCAGGAGCCCGGCCAGCTTCCCGAAAGCCGTACTCATGCCTGTAGCCGTAACAACGGCTTTTCCCCTGCCGTAGGTAACTGAGGTTCCTGTATAAACTATATTTTTCCTGTCAGGCTGCGGGGTTTCAGGAGGGAAAATCGCGGTGCTTTTTTCTACAGGAACGGATTCTCCGGTAAGCGAGGATTCGTTTATCTGCAAGGAGAGTGCCTCAAGCAATCTTGCATCTGCAGGAATCCGGTCTCCTGCCTGCAAAAGCAAAATATCTCCCGGGACAAGCAGGGAAGAAAGGACTTTTACCTCTTTCCCGTCCCTTACTACCAGGGCTTCGGGACTGGTCAATGATTTCAAAAGTTTGATTGACTCTTCTGCCCTGTATTCCTGAACAAAACCGAGCACTCCGGCAAGGATCACAGTAAACAGGATCACAAAAGCATCAACAAGTTCTCCTAGGAAAGCGGAAACAAATGCAGCGGCCATCAAAATCAGAATCAGGAAACTCTTGAACTGGGAAAGAAAAAGCTTTACAACCGAAGTCTTTTCTTCTTCTTTAAGTTCATTTTTTCCGTATTTTTCAAGCCGTTTTTCCGCTTCTTCCGAACTCAGTCCGGCTTCTTTGGAAGCGTTCAGGGTGTCTAGAACCGCGTCAGCGGCTTCATCATAATACATCCAGTTTTTATCTCCAGTCAATCAGACAAGCGCTTTGGGTTTAAAAGCGTCCATAACTTGCCAGTTCTAAATATAATATTCGAGGTGGTAATTAATATTAATAGAATATAGAACTTGGGATGTAAAAAAATTAGTAATGACAGTTTACGTTCCTTTGGAAAAGCCTCAAAGATATCTTTATTCCTGGATTAACAGCAAGGATATTAGTCGTCCTTTATCGTTCTTTTTAATTGGACGATGTTATTCCCAAATGCACGTTGTGCAGTCTTCGGTTTTTATTCTGCATTTCAGTAATGTTAGAACAAACTGCCTCAGAGCATGAGAAACGATCGACTAGTGAACTGCCCCTCCCTGCTTTCTAACGAAAACGAGGAAGGGGACTTCCCGTCTTAGAGTTAAACCGGAAATTCCCTTATGGAAATATCAACAACTTGATAATGATAAACCTTCCAAAATCAACACATCAAAACTAACTATTAAGTTTATTATCATAAACGAGTGTTTACATCAGGAAGGATTCGCGCAGGGCATAAAGCAGCAGATATTCTAATTGCATAGCTGGTGGTAAAAATTACAGAGAAGTTTGGATTAATCGATCCAATTTTTAAATTTATTTGGATAGTTTCGGTTTTTAATTTTCTATTTTTAGGACTTTTTCCTTTTATGGGAGAATATATTAAAGGTGAAGAGATTTTAAGTGATTATGTAGAAAAATCTAAAGATATTAGTGATGACGTCATGCTCACTGAGAACAAAGTGGTGACCGCCATATTTAGCACAAAAGAAACAGACTCTAGCTCTGAATTATTGAAAATCGATGTGGTCGATCCGCAAAATAGAGAATATTCCTGGGAATATGAATTTTATGGATCTGGTCTTTATGGTAGATCCATGACAAGAAATAAAGATTACTTCTCATTTACACCACAAGTATCAGGAGTGCATCACATAAAAATAAGCGAAGCCGATTTTCGAACCGATGTTAAATTAATTTCAGGAATGGTAAATCCACATAAGCAACCCTTATTCTTAATAACATTATTTCTCTCTTTTTTAATTATGTTAGCTGGTCTTTTTTCGCTAAATGAGAGAGCAATAATAGAATCAATAAAATTAAGAAATCTTTCAATTAACAGAGTACTTAATTTTTGTTTAGCCTTCTCTATAAGCCTGATTATAGTTTATAATGTAAGTTAATCTATGCTTCTAGTTTTATTGTACTTAAGCTTTTTATGCTCTTTATTAAAGTCGATAAAGTGAAGGATATATTTCTGAAGTTTACAAAACTATCCCTCTAACGACCATCAATTCCTCAAAAGAAACCTTTCTCCTTGCCACAACATCAACCTCGAACCCCAGCTTCTCCATTTTCTCCTTAACGGCATCCAGCCCTGTAATGGAAGAGATAAGCACAAGAATTTCTCCTCCTGGCCTGAGATAATCCCTTACTTCGTCCAGAAACCGGTCAAGAGTCTCTCTTCCACTGGTTCCGCCGTCAAAAGCGTAGTTCAACCAGCCCGGAACTTTTTCCTCCTCCGAGGTGGGAAGATAGGGCGGATTAAAGAGAATGAGGTCAAAACGGGTTTCTGGGCGTCGGGTTTTGATTCCTTTGAAAAGGTCGGTACGGATAACTTCAACAGCATTTGCTTTTGCACAGCTGGCAGCATGGGGGTTGATTTCCGTAGCAATCAAACGGATATCTTTCACGTTTGCAAGGAGTACGGCTGATACAAAACCTGAACCTGTTCCGATTTCAAGGATGCACATGCCTGGTTTTGCTTCCTTAAGCGCTGCATCGGCAAGTAAGAAAGAGTCTTCTGCGGGTTCGTAGACAAGATCCGTATCCCCGAGCTTTACCCGGGATTTTCTGTGTTCTATTTCAACCATAACTTCAGGTTTAATTATTATTCTTTTACTTTTCTTTTATCTCTTTTTCAAGAATTGATTCTCTTAAATCAATTATCTGGTTTGCAACTTTCGCAAGCTCTTCAGGGGTCAGGTTTTCAGCACGTTTGCTCATCAGGTCCTCAGGCAGCCGGGCAACTACTTCTTTAATATTGGGAATTTTGAGTACATGGTTTGTGTTCATGATTGCGTTTCTCAGTTTTTTCCGGCGCTGGCTGAAGACTGCGGCCACAAAATCCATGAAAAAATCCTCGTCTTTGACTTCGAAAGGAGCAGGGCGGGGAACAAGTCTGACCACTGCAGAATCCACTTCGGGTGCTGGCTGGAAGGCGTTTTTTGGAACTTTCATCAGAATAGAGGCATCGGCAAAATAGCAGGTATCGACCGTAAGCCGCGAATAATCCTTGCAGTTGGGCAGGGAGACCATCCGGGCTGCGAACTCGTACTGGTACATGAGAATGCCAAGTTTGAATTTATGGCGAAGGAGCTTGAAAGTTATCTCGGAAGAAATGGAATAGGGAAGGTTTGAAACGACCTTATCGAATTCCGGAAAATCGACTTTCAGGGCATCGCCGGCAACGATCTCAATATTGCCTACCTTATCGAAACGATCATGCAGGACGCGGACCAGAACAGGGTCAAGTTCAATTGCAATTACTTTCTTTGCTTTCCGTGCAAGCCTTTCAGTAAGGTTTCCTACACCTGCACCGATTTCAAGAACGACATCCTCGGGCCCAAGCTCAGCGGCAGCCACTATTCTGTCAAGGTAACCTGTATCGACCAGGAAATGCTGATCAAAAGTGCCTCCTTTTATACTATATTTTTTAAGAAGCGAACGAACCAGAGCTGAAACCTCCTGAGTTAACCGTGTACTTTGCTAAGCATACTGAGTGTTTTGATCTGTAGCCTGAATATTTGATTTAAAGCGAACCAGATTATTGAACCACATTATTAAGAGTAAACCTGAAGTGAGATTAACGTGAAATTAATGTGAATTAAAAGCAGAATCAAAAGCTGAAAAAAGCTTAAAAGTCCCGAGCATTAAAAATAGAATAGAGAATTCATTTCACTCGGCTTTCTGGCGGCGCGGGGGAGTTGTGAACAGCCTGTATTTGATGAAATCATCCTTGAGTTCTTCTTCAATCCTGTGGGCAAGGACTTTTGCCGGGTCATGCAGGCTTGGGATCCTTTCCCGGATATCATGAAAACTCTTGAATTCCCCTTTTTTGCGCTCATCAATTATAGACCACATGAGCTTTTTTCCTATCCCGGGCAGGAGTTCAAGCATGTGCAAACGGGTAGTGATAGAATGGGCCTCGTTGAAAAACTTTACAAAACGTGCCTCCTGATGCCTGACGCAGGCTTCAAGAATAAAAGGCAGTTCGAGATTAGCTCCTGTAGTAAGGTCTGAGTGGCCTATTCTTTGCTTCACATGGTCTATTTCATCCCTGTCTCCGGGTCCTATATACACTCTTGCCTGGATCTGAGGAACCACACCGCTTTTGGGAACAAGCTCCATAAGGGTAAATTTTTTATCTCCTACAGCCTGAACAAGAGGTTTCTTCTGATATGCGGCAGTGCCGTCAACGGATTTCCCATAGGGAAGGTAGTCGAGAACCCATGCGTATTCCTCTCTTTCCTGCGAGCTTTCCAGGGACTTTCCGGATGAGCGCGGAGCTCTTTCTGACTGTCTATCGGATTGCGGTTTGCCTGTCTGACGCCTGCCGCCATAAGAAGGTTTTTCAGCAGCTGACCTGCCAGCGTACGGTCTACCTGATTGCGACTTCTCTACTCTCATCAGCACCCATCCTATCGATAAATATGAAATCCCATATGGAAATCTGTGTTCAGGATATGCCTGATATGCCAGACTTACTTCTGTCCGGTCCGAGACCTATCCCAGTAATCGGACCTGTCAACTATTCACAAATTTCCAGTGTTCTCTAAAACTTTAAACTGCCCTGTAACAGGTATCCCCGGACTCGATATCTTCCATAACCCAAAGAGTCCTCTGTATTTGAATTCGGATCAGGGTACTCCCTGACACTTAAAGTACTCTAAGTTTCGGATACTTCCCTTATAAATAACAAGATAAAAACTGCTATATAGCTTATTCCCTTTGCATTTCAGTTTTATTCAATAGTTTCCATCACGTAATCAAGAATTTGATCCAGTTCTTCGTTGCTCAGGGTATATTTTTCTTTAGCGTAAATTGATCGGATTTCGTCCCTGGACTGAGGCAAAATATCTGCGATCCTGATCGCGATTGAAGGCTTCATCTTTTCGAGTTCTAACAGTCTGTTAACCAGTTCCCTTGACTTTGTTCCGCTAATCTTTGAGAACTGTTCAGCATGATGCAGGGCTTTTCTGAATCCATATCCTACTTCAAGCCCCTGCTCTCTGCGCTCTTCAGCGATCCTGGAAAGTAGTTCTCTGACTTCGGCCAGGGTCAATAATTCTTCACTGAGGACTTCCTTAACTATCATTGGAATACACTCTTTTTGACTTAAAAACTGTAGCTAATTGCCATTTCCTGCTGAGTAATCGATTGTGATCACTCTTTTGAGTTCTCCAGGATTTCCTGGCTGCAAGTAAATCTCTGCCTGTCAGTGTCCGGAAACCTGAATTTGTCTCAAGGCTGTGCATCCTTTGCATCTCATCAAGCCTTATTCAGATTGCCGTTACGCACGAAACTCGATCGTACTTAATAATCTTAAGTTGTTCCGAATGATCTTATCCTGATCTGGCTCAGGTATATGTCTGACAAACGATATATAATTATAGATATTCCCATATCGGGATAAGAGATCGGATTTTTAAAACCAGTTTCTTCAAACTCCCCTCTCGCCTTTTTAGCAGGTTTTCCAGGGAGTGTTAATTCTTACTCAATTACAGGCCCCTACTTTTATAAGTTCCCTAAATCCCCGGCAGGAGCCCGAGCCTGCGGTAAAAGCCTGCATACTGTAAACTCAGGAAAAGGGGTTAGGTTTTACAGCCTAACTGCCTTAAACGGGAGTTAATATTTCTGCGGTTTGAGGTGCTGAGGGAGGGAAATAACTTCCTTCATCGCATTTCCGCTGCGGACTTCAAGAATGTATGAACGACCGCGCTGTCCGATTACCTTTCCGGTAGAGCCCTGGAATTTCGGATTTGGCATGCCTTTCTGAGTGCTCGGGTCAATGTCAATATGGACCATCTGCCCTTCTTCGAATTCCTGAATTGCCTTGCTTACAGGGGAAATTCCTCTTTCACGAACTGTCTTCTGTAATTTGTATCTTGTGCAGCGTTTTTCACCGTGGGAGTTTGTCATCGCATGTTCCTCCTTAGAATGCTCGATTAATTTGTCTCTAGTATATACACTTTTTCTTTAGATAAGATGGATATTATTTAAATAAGACGTTCAGGCAGGAAATGCTTCCTGACCCGGTATGTTAAATAAATCTGATTCAAATCTGATTCAGATCAAATTTAGATGTCGACGTTGACCACGTCAAGATCTTCCACAAGCGCAGGAATACCTAAAAGTCCGCTCAGGCTCGGGTTTGTCCTGCCCTCATCTCCGGAAATAAGCTCTTTTACATATAGCCCGCCTTCGCAGTTTACTGTTATGTAAGCGTAGCCTTCGTCTGTCAGTTCGTCAAGCCTGATGCTGTGCACATGTCTTTTTCTGACAAGGTCAGCCCGCCTGTGAACTACCCGCTTTGGAGTCTGCTGGGAGATCTCTATGCCATTCAAAGCCTCTAGGCTGGATTTAAGCTTTTCCTCCGAAACAGGCTCTTTAAATGTAACTTTAAGCTTATAAGTTTTATCCGCCTTTGAGCTTTTCAGGGTCTCAATCATATCTTTTCCAGCGAAAGCAAGCTCTCTTACCTCAACTTTTCCGGCAGCTTTTTCGTTAATACTTATAATGAGAGCTTCAAGGTCTGCATTGCGTTTTTTAGGGAACTTAGCTTCCACTATAAAAGGTCTGCCGCTTCCGAGCATCAGGGCATCGATATCTTCCCTGCCCGAACCGTGAAAGGCCGTATCTGTTGCCTGGAAAGCTTCAATTACAGGCCCTTTTATGAGCTCATCTACGGATTCCTGGTACTGTTTTCCTGTAAAATCGCAGCTTTTACACCCTTTGCCTTTACATTTCCTGCACGGCCAGCGGGTCTGCGGGATTCCCCTTACAAGCTTGCGGTAACGCCCCAAGATATATACCGACCGGACCTGAAGGTCAAGTTTGTTTTTCGCAAGGTCAAGGGTAATGACAATATCAGGATTTTCAAACTCGACTTCTTTCTGGACTCTCTCGGCTATCCGCTTGCCTACTTCCCTGTTAAGTTCGGTCTTGAGCTGCTCGGCATAGGCAGTCCCTATCTCAGCCCATAGAAGCTCTTCGTTTTCACTCAGAAGCCCGCTGACCTTCGTGCCTACAAGGAATGTTGAATATTCGAGGCCCTCGAGAGCTTTTGCGGCTTCTTCTGCCCAGAAATCCAGCTTTTTAAACTGGTCAAGGCAGACCCAGCACTGTTCATCTTCACCCCCAGTCCCAAGCGTCTTCCTGGCAAACGGACTGCAAAGGGCAAGCTCTTTAAGAAGAGAATCGTTCTTCTCAGTTTTGTAGATCCGGTCCCCTTCCAGGACAAGGGCGAGTTTCAGGGCCTGCCCGCGTTCTCTGTTGCTCAGGCCAGTGGACAGTTTTGCAAACTGGCGGCCCAGGCAGTTGTTACATACAGGGCCTTCGTGCAGAATCTTCTTTGAAATTTCAAGTACATCCATTTTCTTTCACTTTCTTCAAGCTCTTTTTTTCGGAAATAGACCTGAGGGAATAATCAGGAAGTCATGGGTAAATGCTGATAAGAGGGATTGCCTTAAATACGACACTTTACTGCCATCCGGAAACTCAAACTTCGGCAAATGCAGGTCTCCGGAAAGAATGTCCGGAAAAGTACATCCGGATAAGTTTCTACTCTGATACAGGGAGATGGAATATAACTTTTTGCGTTGAGACAGACTCAGGATTGTAGCCCAATCCTGTTGCCGCCCATTCCTGTTTGTATTCCAGTCTTGAGTTCAATCGTTCCTTTTTGTAGTTCAGTCCTGATCGTAACTTCATTCAGATCGTAACTCAGTCCTCGACCCTGCGGCCAGCTTCTAAGGGCAATTCTCCTCTTTCTGCTTCAGCCCTATCCAGTTCATTGTGGATAAGGG
>CAYSZA010000075.1:0-11245 GCA_964435275.1 uncultured Methanosarcinales archaeon
CACCTTTCCGTGCGGCAACGTCAAAACTCCTGGGACGAATATTGCACCGGTCGGAAAGTGCAAAACCTGCACGTGCCAATACATCAATAATTTGATGTATGAGAACCTCTTTTGTCATTACGGTATCAATCTCTGTTTGAACATCTATATATATTTTTCTTTACTTTTGAGAATTACCACACTGCAAAAATACGCCGGAGAATAACGAAAACTGTAATTATCAGAAACGCATCTGGGAAATTAAAAGGCAAAGACTGGAACCGAAAAAAAATGATTATTGGAATTGATGATACTGATTCAAACGAAGGAATGTGCACAACATATCTCGGAGCCCTGCTGCTAGACGAACTTCAGGCCTATGGGACTGTGGAGACTCTTCCGCTTCTTGTGCGCCTGAACCCGACCATCCCCTACAAGACAAGAGGAAATGCTGCAATAGCCCTGAAACTCAAGACTGAATTCCCGGAAAAGGTAATTGCTCACGTTATGTCCAGAATAGAAGAACTTGCACGCCTTGAATGTGAAAAGACCAATCCGGGTATGGTTTTTATCCTGGAAAAAGATTACGAGAAGCTCAGGCCTGTCCTCAGAAACTTTCTGGAGAAAGCCGTAAAGGACGTGATCGAAATTCAGGAGGTAAAAAACCTTATCTCTGAATTAGGGGTCCCTTCAAAGGATTTTAAAAATGGAAGAGGACTGATAGGTGCCCTTGCAGCCTGCGGAGCTATGCTCAACCTTGAAGCATGGGACCACACTTTCGAGTACCTTGCATACAGGCAAAAAGAAAGATGGGGAACTCCACGCACGATAGAAAAAGAAAGTTTCTTTGAAGCCGACAGAAAGACCTATCCTGAGACCTGGGACACAGTGGATCTTACGAACCGGCTTGTTGTCTGCGTGCCTCACTCGGCCGACCCGGTACTTTTCGGGATAAGGGGAGAAAATCCAACCATTGTTACAGAAGCCGCAGCCCTGATAAAGGCTGAACCTGTCGAACATTTTGCTGTATACAGGACAAACCAGGGAACTGATATGCATTTGCTTTCCGCAGCAAGGCTTGCCGAAATTCGGGATATGCACTCTTACAGGCTAGAAGGTACGGTTTCAGCAGTCCCGAAAACGATTCACGGGGGTCACGTTATCTTTCCCATCAGGGACAGGGAAGGAAATGAAATCGATTGCGCAGCCTTCGAACCCACAAAGAACTTCCGGTTGCTTATAAGGAAACTCAAGCCCGGAGATAGGGTAGCACTGTCGGGAAGTGTCATCTCCGGAACTCTCAATATTGAGAAAATTGAAATAAAAACGCTTACTCCCCTTTATAAAGAAGAAAACCCGGTATGCCCTGACTGTGGAAAACACATGAAATCCTCAGGACAGGGGCAGGGCTTCCGCTGTAAAAAATGCGGAACCCTTGCTGCCTCAAAAATCCTGTGTGAAATAAAAAGAGACCTTGCAACAGGACTATATGAAGTCCCCCCCTGCGCCCGCCGACACCTTGCAAAACCCCTGGTCAGAGAGCATAGGTCTGACCTCAACATTTACCCTGCCCGTTGAGCCGCAACCGTTGAGCCGAAACCGTTGCGCCGGTTTATCACGCCGATACCAGAGGTTTTTGATCAAACTTTTTTTGAAAAAGTTTGCGATCAAGCCTTTTTTCAAAAGGCTTGCGGCGGAGCTTTTCTTTTGTGCTCGTTTTTCTCAATACGGGTCATGACCGAGTTCAACTGTTCTGCGGAAATTCCGAGAGTTTTCAGGATGGTTTGGGGATCTTCGTTCTGCTCAAGTCTTCTGAGCACCTCATCCACTTTTATATAGGAGATCCCGAGTTCAGCTTCATCGGTCTGACCTGCCCAGAGCCCGGCAGAGGGCTTTTTCATTATAAGAGGGTCAGGGACACCAAGCCTGCGAGAGAGCTCCCATACCTCGGTTTTGTAAAGCCCTCCTATTGGTTCGAGATCAACGCCTCCATCTCCATATTTGGTAAAATAGCCAAGTAGAATTTCGGTTTTATTGCCGGTTCCTATGACCATACGGTTCATCCGGTTTGCGTGGAAATAGAGAAGGGACATTCTGATCCTTGCTTTCAGGTTGCCCATGGAGAGACGGTCGGCAGCTTTACTCTCAGGGACTGAAGTCATGAAAGCCGAAATAATTCCTGAGATGTCAATAGTTCGAAACTCGATTCCCAGCCAGTCTGCAAGGGTTTTTGCATCTTTGCTGTCTTCAGCGGGGGTAAGCCCTGATTCTGGCATATGGATTCCAAGCACTTTATCTTTTCCCAGAGCTTTTACGGTAAGTGTTGCAGCAAGGGCTGAATCTATTCCCCCACTGAGACCAACAACAGCTCCATCTACACCTGCTTTACGGGTTTCGTTCCGGATAAAATCAATAATCCTGTTCTGCGCGATTTCAAGGTTCATGCTGTCAATTCCTGGGTACTCGTCAGGCATATAATTCAAAGTGATCTCAAGATTCCGACAATTTGAGATTCCGATAGTTTAAGATCCCAATAACTTAAGATTCCGATAGTTTAAGATCCCGATAGTTTAAGATCCCGATAACTTAAGATCCCGATAGTTTAAGATCCCGATAGTTTAAGATCCCGATAACTTAAGATCCTGATAATTCAGGATCCCGGTTTAGTAAATTCGAAAGGTACGAGGTTAAGTTAAGTGACTGGCTTGGATTAAACAATTTTATACACAGAATCTTCAGATATATAAATCCTCAGAAGAAAACGGAGTTAGGGTAAACTTATTTAATAAATGGAAGATATAGAGGGTAATATATCCCGGGCAATATAATATAAATAACTGGTTATCAAATGTACCTCTAACAAACAAAATTATTGTCCGGACAGGGTACAGGACATAAAAGGGGGTGTCCTGGGATAGGAAGCCTGGACAGAAGATTCAAGACCCAGGATGTTCTTTAGCAAGCCCTCCGGGATAAAAATCTCCTTTATCAAAGGCATTGAAATAAAAAGACATCTAATATAGAAAACAGGTAGTTCCATAATACGCAGTCCGGAGAAATCTGAAAAACCCGGTGTCCGTTTATTTTATGTAATTATTAAATAAAAGTTACAATCAAAAAGACAACTATTTTCGGGATGATCTATGGAAGAAATACAGTTGAAGGTTGAAAAGGCATATCCTATCGACCTTGGAAGAGGAATTATCCGACTTGACCCTACAGCCTTACTGAAGCTTCAGCTCTCGCCAGGCGATATCGTGGAGATAAGGGGGAAGAAAAAAACCACGGCAAAGGTATGGAGAGCTGACAGGCAGGACTGGGACCAGGGACTTGTGAGAATTGATAACTTCATCCGGCAAAATGCAGGCGTTTCCATAGGAGAGAAGGTAACCATCAAAAAGGTTGAAGCCCCGGAGGCAAAAAAACTTATTCTGGCGCTTCCGGAAAGCATGACGCAGGGGGGGCCTGAACTTCAGTTCGGGGAACACGCAAACGAAATTATAAAGCGGCATATCCTTAAAAGGCCGGTTTTCAGGGGAGACATTATTCCTATAATAAATTCGATGTCTCAGCCAATGACAGAATCCCTGACTACAAGCCAGGTAATCCCTCTGGTTGCTGTTGAGACAGACCCTTCAAACACTATTGTCCTTATCACGGAAGCAACAATTATTGAACTTCGCAAAAAGCCGGTACAGGGGTACGAAAAAGCAACACGGGGCGTGACCACCTATGAAGATATAGGAGGCCTCGGAGACGAGATCATGCGTGTCCGGGAAATGATAGAGCTGCCAATGAAGCATCCTGAGCTTTTTGGCCACCTCAATATCGAACCTCCGAAAGGAGTCATCCTCTACGGCCCCCCCGGAACCGGAAAAACTCTCATTGCAAAGGCTGTAGCCAACGAATCCGGAGCAAGTTTCCATTACATTGCAGGCCCTGAGATCGTAGGGAAATTCTACGGGGAAAGTGAAGAAAGGCTCAGGAAGATTTTCGAAGAGGCAACGCAGGACGCGCCGTCGGTCATTTTCATTGATGAAATCGACTCCATTGCCCCGAAACGAGAAAATGTGACAGGGGAAGTAGAAAGACGAGTAGTCGCCCAGCTCCTTACCCTGCTTGACGGGATGGTAGAGAGAGGACAGGTTGTGGTTATAGGCGCCACAAACCGTGTGGATGCAATTGATCCCGCACTCAGGAGACCGGGCCGTTTCGATCGGGAAATCCACATCGGTGTGCCTGACACCAAAGACAGGTATGAAATCCTGCAGATCCATACCAGGGGCATGCCCATAGAAAGAGACGCAGAATCCGAGGAAGTAACAGAGCCCGAAATCGAGGTTGATGAGACTGCCGTAGAGAGGGAAAGGAAAGAAAAGACAAACAAATACCTGATGTACCTCGCTGAAAGAACCCAGGGTTTTGTGGGCGCAGATCTGCTGGCTCTTGTGCAGGAAGCTGCGATGCGGTGCCTCAGGGAAAATCTGCCTGACCTTGATCTGGAAAAGGAAGCAATTCCGCCTGAGAGGCTGGAAAAGATCGTTGTAACCAAGAGAAACTTCGAAGATGCCCTGATGGAAGCTGAACCGTCGGCTCTCAGAGAGATTTTCGTAGAAACGCCCACAGTTAACTGGGACGATGTGGGAGGGCTGGATGAAGCAAAGCAGTCCATTATTGAGGCTGTTGAGTGGCCCATTAAAAGCCCAGAGAAGTTCATAAAAATGGGCATAAAAGCTCCAAGGGGGATCCTGCTCTACGGCCCGCCAGGGACTGGAAAGACCCTGATAGCCCAGGCGGTTTCCAGGGAATCCAATGCTAATTTCATAAGTGTCAAAGGGCCTGAGATGTTCTCAAAATGGCTTGGGGAATCGGAAAAAGCTATCAGGGAAACCTTCAGGAAAGCCCGGCAGGTTGCTCCATGTGTGATCTTCTTTGACGAGATCGATTCGGTTGCCTCAATGCCAGGAATGGAGTCCACGGACAGCCGCACTTCAGAGAGAGTTCTGAACCAGCTCCTGGCCGAGATGGATGGGCTTGAAGCCCTCAGAGATGTGGTGGTTATTGCCGCAACCAACCGCCCTAACCTTCTGGACCCTGCAATCCTGCGCCCCGGACGTTTTGACAGGCTGGTCTATATAGGTTCTCCAGACCGGAAAGGCAGACTCAAGATCTTCAGGATCCACACAAAGGATACGCCTCTTGCTGACGATGTGGATCTTGAGACCCTTGCCGATATAACGGAGGGATACGTGGGTGCCGATATCGAGTCCGTTTGCAGGGAAGCCGTAATGATCGCTCTTCGGGAGAACTTCGATGTCGAAAGCGTGGAAATGAGGCACTTCAGGGAAGCCCTGAAGAAGGTAAAACCCACGATTACGGAGAACATTTCCCAGTTCTACGAGAAGATCGAGGCTCAGTTCAAGGGAGGCCAGAAGCTCACAGAAACAGCTGGTTATATCGGGTACAGGTAAGAATTTAAAGGAGTAGCTCTTTAAAAGAGCAAATTTTAAAGGGAAAAAGTTTTAAAGAAGCTAGTTTCAAATGGAATAAATATTTGAAGTGAAATGCAAGCTTACCCAAACCCGCATAACACGCTGCGAACGGAGATACGATAAAAATGTCGAAAGTATTTGCAAGGAACCTTCTCTTTAACAAGCAGGTAATGGCTACCGACGGAACAGAGATAGGAACGCTGAGCAACATTGTAGTCGAGATCAAAGGGGGTAACATCATTGACCTGATGGTCACCCCGAATCCCAATTTTGACACTACCAGATACAGGAAAACGGACAACTTTATCCTCATTCCTTTCGATTCCGTAAGTGCCATCAAGGACTACATAATAATTGACAAGATGAAAGCAAAAACGTAAATTAACAGGGCCTAAATAAAAACAGGAGAAGGGGAAAAATTCCAGAAAAGAAGTTTTTTCCTTTCAGGCCTTCCATTTGTTTTTTCATTTTACTCCTCTTTCAGCCCAGACGAACTCTTTTTTACTTCCCCAATAACGGCTCGGGATCAAAGAGCATCGAATCTCCTCAGACTGTGCTGTACGTGTAACTGCCCGCCGTCCTTTTAACTTGCTTTTCCTGTTCAGGCGGACTAATTTTAAGTTATATCTTTTCCTCTCGAATTACTCCTTATGAGAACGCAATTCTTTTTTAAAATAAAATCTGAGTGGATCGAATGTAAACGTCTATTTTCAAACGGCACGCCTACAGTAACTATAAAAATCAAAAGATCACACTGTATAGAATAATGGAGTAGATGAAAAGATGACAGGTGGTCAAACTGACGCTTAAAAGAAGCAGCATGTATGATACTGATTTTCTTAAAGAAAATATGATGGGTCCGAATTCGATGAAGATGCTTGAGGAAATGACAGAGTCTTTAAAGCTTGAGAAAGGCATGCGGGTACTTGACCTCGGCTGTGGGCGCGGACTGACTTCAATCTTTCTGGCAAAAGAATATGATGTTACGGTTTTTGCAACCGACCTCTGGATCAGTGCAACAGATAATTATGAAAGAATCAGGACAATGGGACTGGAAGACAAGATAATACCAATACATGCCGAAGCCCATGACTTACCATTTGCTAATGAGTACTTCGATCTTGCCATATGTGTGGATGCCTATCACTATTTCGGGGTTGAGGAAAATTATTTGAAAGACCATCTTGCCCCGCTTGTAAAAAAAGGAGGTCAGATAGCAGTTGCTGTCCCAGGGCTGAAAGAGGAATTTACAGACGGGGTCCCGGCAGAATTACAGCCATACTGGTTTGAGGATATGACTTTAACTCTACACTCATACGACTGGTGGTACAACTTATGGAAAAAATCTGATTCAGTAAGCATTCAGGAGTTCAAAGAGCTAAACTGTTTTGAAGAAGCCTGGCAGGACTGGCTTTCATGTGACAATGAATATGCCCGCAGGGATATTGGAATGATGGAAGCTGAGGGTGGAAATTACTTTAACCTGGTTTCAATCATAGCTACGAAATTGTGAATTCAGAGGTTTTTAAGAAACTTCTTCTGAAACTCTTATAAAGCTATCTAAAACTCTCTAAAACTCTCTAAAACTCTCCGGTAGCTCCGGGTAACCATACATTCATAATGCTGATGACACGAAACTGCTATTTCAGGAGGACGCATGATGAAAATTTATCAGGTAGACGCATTCACAGAAAAACCATTTTCGGGAAATCCAGCAGGTGTATGTATTCTAAATGAGGGGCTGGACGAGAAATTAATGCAGAATATAGCCCGCGAGATGAATCTGTCTGAGACTGCATTTCTTGTTAAAGAAGGCGAGAGGTATAACCTGAGATGGTTTACCCCAGGTGCAGAAGTCGACCTGTGCGGGCATGCAACACTGGCAAGTGCCCATATTCTGTGGGAAAAAGGACATTTAAGAAAAGACCAGGAAGCAAAATTCAGCACAAGAAGCGGTCTATTGACAGCGAAAATTAATGACAGCTGGATTGAATTGAATTTTCCGGCAGTGCCTGAAGAAAAAGCAGAACCCCCGGCTGAGCTACTGGAAGCCCTTGGAGTTGAAGCAAGCTATGCTGGAAAAAACATATTTGATTATCTGATAGAAGTTGAATCCGAAGAAACAGTAGCAGCGATAAAGCCAGATTTCATGAAACTTATGGAAGTCACGGCAAGAGGAGTAATCGTTACAGCCAAAGCCAGAGCAGTAGAATATGATTTTGTATCAAGATTTTTTGCGCCGTCAGTAGGGGTATGGGAAGATCCTGTAACCGGATCGGCTCACTGCTGTTTGGGCCCGTACTGGCAAAAAAAGCTAAACAAAGCAGAGTTCACCGCATATCAGGCTTCGGAACGCGGAGGCGTCCTGAGAGTAAAAGTTGCAGGCGAACGGGTTTTAATCTCAGGGAAGGCAGTAACGGTGCTGGAAGGAGAATTACTGATTTAAAAAGAAGGCTTCAGGCATGAAAGACTTTCCTGAGTTCATGAAGAACAAAAGCAATCATATCAGCAGTAAAGAGCAAAATACCGAAGATATTGACGGCTATTTTTACGAAGGCGCAGACGGCAGCCAGATGGCTTTCTGGACCTGTTATTCTGACAGGATTTCTAAGAGGCATACACATGAGTTTGACGAGTGGATGGTTTGCGTTAGCGGGCAATATACGGCAATCTTAAATGACGAGGAGTTTGTTCTTAATCCGGGGGACGAATTGTTCATTCCGAAGAGGACAGAACAGTGGGGAAAGTGTATTGCAGGAACGAGAACTATTCATGCGTTTGGGGGAAAACGGATTCTTAGGGCTGAAGAATAAGGAATCTGTAAATGTGTGGTTGGGGAAGTTCCATATATCAGAAAAACGGAATTCGCACAAAAGTCAGACCAACCAAGAAGTGGCTGCAACCATTAAGCAAAAGCAGATAAAGAGCAACAAAACACCAGACTCCTCATTGACTGTACAACAACATACCTTATTCAAAAGAAATATCAAATGAGTAAAAAGTATAAGTAGGCACTACAGATGTATTTCAGAAAAACACAAAAATATTAATATTTAAAATTGAATAACAGTAACAGAGCAGTTAAGACTCGAGACATGCTGTAAGGAAGCATAAGAGAAAATAAAAAACTTTTATAAAATAGGATATATAGAATCTCTATTGTTAATTACTTATTGATTTCTTTGTCAAAATCATTCATTACCATACCACTTTTAAGGTTATATCTGACACTAATTGTGTTTGTGTATCTTTATATATATGGCTATAATTGTGAACAATTTTTAATATTGTTTTATGGGGATTAATAATATGGTGGATGGAGAGAAGAAAGTAGATAATGTTTTGAAGGAACATGAGGAATATGAGGAAATCGTTAAGGACGCCTTGAAACTACATGATAAGCTTTTAGAGATGGGATTTGAGAGAATTGCTGAAGACATGTTAAAGATACATGACAACCTGTTGGAAGTAAAGGAAAAAAATATTAAATCGGATATCGACAAACAGGTGAAGAAATTTGAAAATGAGGGGGAGGGGGAAAGATACTTCAAAACCGACCTCACTTTTCCTTAGAGATGAAAAGGGTCATATATATGGAGAGGTTGGAGTAAGCCCAGACATATCTCAAAAAGAGCTGTTGAAGAACGAACCAGCAAGAGGGGAACTTACAAAAGAAAATACGCAGGAAGACCTGGAAAGTTATCGTCTGTTCTTGCAAAGTATCAGGGGATCCATAGGGCTCTGGCTTGATGAAGATTTTGTTCCGACATTTATAGATGGAGCTGTGAAAGAAATTACTGGTTATAGTAAGGAAGATTTCCTCTCCGTAAAACTGAAATGGACTGAACTTGTTATACCTGAAGACCTGCCTTCGGTTCTTGAACATATAGAATGGGTTGAATCAAATCCCAATACCTATGCAGAAATTGAATACAGGCTACGAAGGAAGGATGGAGAAATTAGATGGATCAGGGAGGTTGTACATGTCCTTCCTGAAAATTACAGGTCTCGGGGAGTCCTTCAGGGTTTTGTCCGTGATATCAATGAACAGAAACAAGCTGAAGAAAGAAGGATGAGATATGAAGAAGTACAAAAAAAAGAAATTCACCACAGGATAAAAAACAACCTGCAAGTGATTTCATCGCTTCTTGATCTGCAAGCGGAAAAATTGGCTAGCAACAATGTTTGTGACACTACACAAGTTAATGAAGCCTTTAAGGAAAGTAGGGACCGCATAAATTCGATGGCTCTTATTCATGAGGAACTTTATAGATCTACGGACACGAACTTCCTTGATTTTTCAGCATATCTCACAGATCTAACTGCATATCTTTTTGATTCATATAAAAGCATAAGTGATAATATTTCCCTGAAGTTGAATCTTGAGCGAGTTAACCTGGGTATTGATACTTCAATTCCCCTTGGAAGCATTGTCACTGAACTTATTTCTAATGCTCTGAAACATGCCTTTCCTGATGGAAATAAAGGAGAAATAAGCATTCTCCTTTGCAAAAAAGAGAATTACAAACAGTATCTAGAGAAGTCAGGAGACATCGGAAAAGACTCTGAATGTCGTAATATAAAGGATCTTCAGTTCGTACTTGTTGTAAAGGATAATGGGATAGGCTTTCCAAAAGAGATTGATTTCAAAATACGGATACTCTTGGACTTCAGATTGTAACTACTCTTGTTGAACAGATAGATGGTTGTATAGAACTTAGAAGCAACGAAAGCACAGAATTCACAATATGGTTTGACAATGCAGAAATGTGAGCCAACAATTTTCATTTAACAAAAATGATTCTAAAAGGCAGCTAGGAATTTTCTTGCCTGTATGCTGTCGATTTTGGAGCAAAATTCGGCAGGTACAGACTTTGATTAATCAGAAAACTATAGAGACACCTGGAGAAAAAGAGATCGTAGAAGTTTTGGATTTCACATTCTTCCGTATTTCTTATGTGCTTGTTCAGCGGTCAAAATATCGAAAACGTACACTTCATTTTCTATTTCATCAATTTGATAAAATACACGGTAATCGCCAACCCTAAGCCTGTATGTAACAGTTCAGGTTCCGTTGAGTTCCTTTTTATTCCCATTACTGTCTGGAAACGGATTTGTAAGCTCTTTGATCGCAGATTTCAGGTGTTCTTTTCGTTCTGCAGGAATCTTAACAAAAAGAGAAGGATGCACAAGAACTTTAAAGATCATCGATACTCACAAACTCGTCTTTATGCTCTTTTATAAATTTCTCTCCATACTCACCTAACTTATTTCTATTGTGTTCGACTATCAGGTCATTAATAACCTTGTTATAATCGTCCCCCATTTTTCCGATTTTCCGTATTTCATCGCGGGTTTGTTTAGTTATCTGGATAGTGGTTGTTTCAGACATAATAGCTGCTATAGCGGTTATATTATTTATAGCTGCTCAGCCAAAAAGGTCTTTTTATAACGAATATTAAGGAGCTAACGGGATCAAAATAATAAAATTTCTATCCCCGCAGCTCGCTGCGGGGTATTAGACTGAAATGAAAAAAGTAAGTTACGTTTTTTCAGGCGGGAATTCCCATATAAATTATATGAAGTTCCCTGGCAACATCCTCAGCGCTATTGTATTCCCTGTCTGGAAGCATGCCAAGTCCCTGGAGTATATCAGGAATTGCTCCCCTCTTCCGTTCTTGCTCAATAATGTCTTTCCTGTTAACAGGAAAATCTGTGTTTTTTAATATCTTCTGAATTTCCATAGGAAGTTCTTTAATACTTCCGCCTCTACT